>NZ_JAHLZC010000003.1:0-14186 GCF_025128215.1 Synechococcus sp. CS-197
ACTTCCCCCTCGACCTGGCTGCTGCTGAGTCCACTCCTGTGGCTCTGCAAGCACCCGCCATCGGCTGAGGCTGAAGTCTCCAAAAGATTCAGCGTCAGTTGAATCGGAAAGCCCCCACCGAAAGGTGGGGGCTTTTTGTTGCGACTCAACAACGGCGTTTAGCCTGCTGCACCTTTCACGCTTCGCGTCCGTCGACCTTGATCGAGCTCGTTCTCTCCATCGGCCTGGCTTTCATCATGCTGAGCCTGGGGCTGTCGCTCCAACCGGCTGATTTCAGCAGGGCTCTTGGTCAGCCCCGTGCGTTATTCGGCGGCGCATTGGCACAGCTTGTACTGCTGCCGCTTGTGGCCTTCAGTCTTCTGCGCTTGTTCGGACTAACTGGCGACCTTGCCTTGGGGGTCATGATTCTGAGCTGCTGCCCAGGTGGCATTACCTCCAATGTGATGACACGCCTGTCACGGGGTGATGTGGCCCTGTCGATCTCCTACACCGCACTGGCCAGCCTGGTGACAGCGGTCACCTTGCCTGTGGTTCTCAGCCTCACAGCACCGTTATTGCTTCCGAGCCCAAACCTCGAGCTCTCCATCCTCCCTCTCAGTCTCAAGGTGTTTGCCATTTCCACCATGCCAGTGGTGATTGGAGTTTGGATCGCGCAGCAGGCCCCTGGCTTCTGCAAACGCAACAGGCAAAAAGCGGAGCGGCTCGCCAATCTGTTGTTCCTGCTGATCGTGGCCGGCACGTTGATCAGCCAATGGACCGTGTTTACAGGCAACCTGACAACGATTGGTCCAACCCTTCTGACGTTGAATCTGGTGATGCTGGCCATCGGACTGAGCCTCGGCCATCGTTTGAAGTTGTCGACGGAGCAGACCACCAGCTTGTCGATCGAAGCGGGATTTCAAAACGGCACTGTGGGCATCGTGGTGGGATCGTTGCTCGGGCCAGAGCTGATGCAGAGTCAGCTCAACAGCTTCAGCCTTCCGTCTGCCGTTTACGGCGTTCTGATGACCGTCACGATCATTCCCTTCATTGCCTGGAGACGCAGCATCCAACCGCTGACAACTCAATCCTGAGGCTGCCGATCACCCAGAAGCGATCTGCCCCGTTGTCCAGTAACGAACACGTGCGGGATGGGTCTCGAGGTAGTCGTCGACAGCACGTTCAGCTGATCGCTCATTGGCCTTGAGCAGCAGGTCCGACATCTCCTGGTCGGGGAGATGAAAACGGGTGAGGAAGGCAGCGACGTCAGGCGCCTCGACGTCGAGACTTGGCCGCCCCAGCGCATGAATCCACTCGATGCCCCCAAACACACGCTTCGGGTCGTCAAGAAAACGCAATTTGTAGCGAGCGAACATCCAATGCGGCATCCAGCTGGTCACGATCACCCACTGCTCTCTGCGGATGGCCTGGTCGAGCACCGCCGTCATCGCTGCACTGCTCGACGCCACCAAGTTCAGATCATTGAGTTGGTAACTCTTGAGTGCTTCTGCAGACGCTTGATTCAAACCTGACCCAGGATCAATCCCCTGAACACGGTTGTTAAAACGAGCGGCCAGCGCAGGGTTCTGCAGTTGCTGGATCGATGAAAGCTCAGCTTTAGAGACGTAGTCAGGAACCACCCAGCCCAGACGGCCGGCATACATTGACCCGAAATCAATCACGCGCTCACGCACCCGTCGCCAATAGTCACGGTGCGTCAACGGCAACCAAGCCATCAGCATCATGTCGAGATCACCGCGGGCGAGTGAGGCGTACTGAATGCCGATGTCGGCGAGAACTCTCTCCACCTCGATGTTGTAGGCCTGCTGAATCACCTTCTGTGCGATCAGGCTGATGACCTCAGCATCAGCCCATGGAGACCACCCCAGTCGCAAGGGGGATCCAATCGAGGCCGAGGTGGGTTGCGGTGATCGATCCGTCTCCGAGTTTGTGCCTTGGGATTTCGGCGTTGGCGGTTGGCTGAGGTTGACCAAGCTGGCCATCGAAGCACCGGCAAGCCCCAAACCTCCAAGCAACACCGCGCGTCGCCGGATGCGGTTGTAATCACTCATGACGACCTCCAGGGAGACATCCAGGCGCGCCAGCGCTGACGAAGGGGTTGCCCTTCGCGGGCTGTGAAGCTCTGACTGAGACGGTCGAGGATCACGGCAAGGATCACAACAGCGATTCCACCCTCGAAACCCAGACCCACGTCGAGCTGCTGAATGCCACGCAACACCACATCGCCCAAACCGCCTCCGCCAATCATCGAAGCGATCACCACCATGGACAGGGCCAGCATGATCGTCTGGTTGACCCCGGTCATCACCGTTGGCAGAGCGCTTGGCATCTGAACTTTCCAAAGAAGCTGGCGTTCACTGCATCCGAAGGAGCGCCCTGCTTCGATCAGATCGGCAGGGACCTGGGACAGCCCCAGCTGCGTTAACCGAACGACCGGAGGCATGGAAAAAATCAGTGTGGCCAGGATCGAAGGCACCGCACCCGTGCTGAACAGCATCACAGCAGGAATCAGATAAACGAAGGCCGGCATGGTCTGCATCAAGTCGAGGCAGGGCCTCACCACGCGCCAAACCGAGCTGTAGCGAGCCGAAAGGATTCCCAGGGGCAACCCGATCACGAGGGCCAGCAGCGAAGCCGTGATCACCAGAGCCAAGGTGGCGATCATCGCGTTCCAGAGCTGAAGAGAAAGCACAAGGTTGAGGCCGAGAAGCACGAAGAGCGCGAAGCCTCCGCTCACTCTCCAAAGACCAACCGCAGCCACAGCCCACGCGAGCAACCAAGCCGGAACAGCGTCGAGAAGGATCTCGATGAAGGAGACCACGGCGAGGACCGAGACCTTGATCACATCAAAAGCACCCTGCGCATTGGCGAGTAGCCAAGCGACGATGACATCGACGCCTTGTCCGAGCCAACTGGCCTGATGGGCTGCTGCCAGAAGAGTCATCAACCCAATCCCTCCATCGATCTGAGCAGTTGATGGGCGCTGATCACACCGATCAATCGCTGCTGCGAATCCAGCAACGGCACTGGATCGGAACAAAGTGCCACCGCTTGAATCGCATCCTTGACGAGAGTCCCCGACTGCAGAGTGGTCGTTTCCGAGGCCTCAAGCCAACCCCGTTGCGCGCTGACCATCCCCAAGAACCGGCGCGTCGCATCCACCACGTACAAGCTCTCCTGAGATCGCTCAGGCCGAGGGTCACTGTTTTGAAGCACAAGCTCACGGCTGGGGGGCATCGCCACACGGTCGACGGTCAGCACCGCTGCCACATCCACATCCCTGAAGAAGCGCCTGACCTCCTCGCTAGCGGGTTGATGAAGCAGCGTCTCGGCCGTATCGCACTGAAGCAAACGCCCTCCTTGCATCAAAGCGATCCGATCCCCGATCCGGATGGCTTCATCAAGATCATGGGTGATGAACACAACGGTGCGGCGCTGCTCAGCCTGGAGATCGAGCAGCAGATCCTGCATGTCCACGCGAATCAAAGGGTCGAGCGCTGAGAAGGCCTCGTCCATCAGCAGGATCGGAGGGTCGAGGGCCAGCGCTCGGGCCAGGCCAACACGCTGTTGCATGCCTCCAGAGAGTTGCGCGGGTCGCTTGCGCAATTCCTGGGCCAGTCCAACCCGCTCCAGCGCCTCGGTCGCTCGGGCTTGCCGAACCTTGCGGGGCACGCCTGCCACCTCAAGACCGAACGCTGCGTTGTCCAGAACGCTCCGATGGGGAAACAGCGCAAAGGATTGAAAAACCATCGCCATCTGATGCCGGCGCAACGCAGCCAGCTCGGAGCGCGTCAACGCAGCCAGCGACCGCCCCTGCACCAAGACATCGCCGGCAGACGGTCGAATCAATCCATTCAGCAAGCGCAGCAAGGTGGACTTCCCCGAGCCAGACAAGCCCATCACGACAAAGATTTCGCCGCAGCGAATGTCGAGTGAGACATCCTGCACTGCGGCGCGAACACCCAGTTGCCGGTGGAGCTGTTCAGGATCTGCTCCTTCGCGCAATTGATGGATCACATCAGGAGATCCACCAAATATCTTCCAAACTGAATCAATGGAGATCTCTGATGTCACTTCAGAGGCCTCGAGCACCTCATAGGCTTATAGCAAGAACGGGAAGGGGCGTAAGGGACGCCAGCGCGAAAGCCATCAAAACGCACACATTTGCATCAGCAAAATCCACTGCGCCCCTTTGGTTTTCGCGAATCTGCGCATGATTCACGAACAAGCGATTTCACAAGAACACTGACAGCCATGCACGTCATGGTTAGGTTGCAGATGGAGCGAGAATCTTGTTCATCGTTCACATCAATGGTGTTGCGTGCTCTGCAGTCGAAGGATCTGCGGCCCCGCTGCCATCTCCAGTGCAGTCAAGAGCGAATTCGGCATGACCTCAACCAAGAGTCACCCATCGGCGAATCCCGATGATGCTCAGCGCTTCGGTGAGACCCCAGAAAGCGTGAGGGAAACCGACCATTACCAGCAGGAGTACATCGAGCAATTTGCTGATCGCTGGGATCGTCTGATCGATTGGCAAGCTCGGGAGGAAGCGGAAGGGGATTTCTTCGTCAAGCTGCTGCGGGAGCATGGAGCCAAGTCCGTGCTGGACGTGGCCACGGGCACCGGGTTTCATTCCGTGCGCCTGCTGCGCGAAGGCTTTGAGGTGGTGAGCGTGGATGGGAGCCCAAACATGCTGGCCCGGGCCTTCAAAAATGCCCGCAGTCGCGATCTGTTGATGCGCACGGTTCACGCCGACTGGCGTTTTCTGAACCGCGACATCCATGGCGAATACGACGCTGTGATCTGCCTGGGCAATTCATTCACCCATCTGTTCCGGGAACGGGATCGGCGCAAAGCCCTGGCGGAGTACTACGCCGTGCTCAAGCACAACGGCGTCTTGATTCTTGACCATCGCAATTACGACAGGCTCCTGGAAGGAACGTCCACCAGCGGCAAAAGCAACGTGTATTGCGGCAAAGATGTGGAGGTTGGCCCTGAGCATGTGGATGACGGACTCGCCCGCTTCCGCTACGCCTTCAGCGATGGGAGCACGTATCACCTCAACATGTTCCCGTTGCGTCATGGCTACGTGCGCAGGCTGATGCGCGAGGTGGGCTTCCAGCGCATCACCACCTACGGCGACTACCAACGCGGCCACGACGACCCTGATTTCTACGTGCATGTCGCCGAGAAGGAATATCTCTTCGACACCGATGTGACCGCCATTTAAACCCCATGACGCAAAGCACCTACTCCGATGCCGCGGCCACCGCTGCCAGCTACTACGACAGCACCGATGCCGACCACTTCTATGCCGATATCTGGGGAGGCGAGGACATCCACATCGGCTTGTATGCCGAAGCCGATGAAGCCATCGCCGCGGCCAGCCGGCGCACGGTCGACACCCTGATCGACTTGATTGGCAGTGAAGGGCTCGGCGATGGACAAGCTGAGTGTCTTGTGGTGGATTTTGGCTCCGGCTACGGAGGCGCCGCTCGCCGTCTCTGCCAACGTCCCAACGTGAAGGTTGAAGCCATCAATATTTCCGCCGTTGAGAATGATCGTCATCGGCTTCTCAACCGCGAAGCCCGTGTCGACAAGAGCATCACCGTTCACAACGCCTCCTTCGAAGCAGTCCCTCTGGCCGATGGCTGTGCGGATGTGATCTGGAGCCAGGACGCCATCCTGCACTCAGGCGATCGTCAGACCGTGCTGCATGAGGCGTCGCGCTTGCTCAAGCCTGGCGGAGTGATGGTGATGACCGATCCCATGGCCGCCGATGGCGTTGCGGCCGAGTCGCTCTCGGCGATCCTGAAGCGAATCCACCTGCAAGACCTGGGCTCCCCTGAACGCTACAAAAGCTGGGCCGACGCAGCTGGCCTGGAGCGGACCCACTGGATCGACCGCACCCCGATGCTGATCAGGCACTACAGCCGCGTGCGTGAAGAGCTCAAGCAACGCCATGCGCTTCTGAGCCGCACCATCAGTGCCGACTATCTCGAGCGCATGGATGCGGGCCTCGGCCACTGGGTGGAAGGGGGCCAGGCCGGCCGGCTGTGTTGGGGCCTGATGCGCTTCCGCAAACCCCTGCACTGATGGATACACCTGACAGCCAAACGCAGTCGTCCGACCACAGCCCGCGCGAGGTGGTGGATCAGCTCATCAACGCGTGGAATCTCCTTCCCCATCCAGAAGGGGGCTGGTATCGGGAAATGCACCGCAGCCCTGATCAGGTCACCCGCAGCGACGGCGCGCAGCGCAGCAGCATCACTGCCATCCTCTTTCTCCTGGACGCAGGATCAAAAAGTTGCTGGCATGCCGTGCACGGTGCCGACGAGATCTGGATCCATTTGCAGGGTTCACCCCTGAGCCTCTGGACGCTGGAGCCGGAGGGCAGCAAAGCCGTCCAACACGTTCTGTCGCTCCACCACCCCTTACACGTGGCTCCTGCGGGTCACTGGCAGGCAGCCCGCACGGAAGGGCAGTACAGCCTGGTGAGCTGCTGCGTTGGGCCAGGATTTCAGTTCGAGGATTTCGAAATGCTGAAATCACGACCACCGCAGCAGCATCCACCCGGGGCGCTACCGGATCTGCTCTGACATCTACGCTTTGGCGATCGATGGCATTCCATGGGCAGCAGTTTCGGCACCCTGTTTCGCATCAGCACCTTCGGCGAGTCCCACGGCGGCGGCGTGGGGGTGATTCTGGAAGGCTGCCCGCCAAGACTGGAGCTTGACCCACTGGCGATTCAGGCAGAACTGGATCGGAGACGCCCTGGGCAAAGCAAGATCACCACACCCCGCAAAGAAGCCGACCAAGTGGAGATCCTCAGCGGTGTGATGGATGGGCTCACCCTTGGCACACCGATCGCCATGGTGGTGCGCAACAAGGACCAGCGTCCGCAGGATTACAAAGAGGTGGAGGTGGCCTTCCGCCCCTCCCATGCGGATGCCACTTATCAAGCGAAATATGGGATTCAGGCCCGCAGTGGTGGGGGCAGAGCCTCAGCCCGGGAAACCATCGGACGGGTGGCGGCTGGAGCCATTGCCCGGCAGATGCTGCAGCGATCCCATGGCACTGACGTTGTCGCCTGGGTGAAGCGAATCCACGATTTAGAGGCACAGGTGGACGCCAGCACCGTGACGCGTGAGGCTGTGGACGCCAATATCGTGCGTTGCCCAGACGCGGAAATGGCTGATCGCATGATCGATCGGATCGAAGCGATCGGACAGGACGGCGACTCCTGCGGCGGCGTGATCGAATGCGTGGTGAGACGGCCGCCTGTCGGCCTGGGGATGCCAGTGTTCGACAAGTTGGAAGCGGATCTGGCCAAAGCGGTGATGTCTCTGCCTGCCACCAAGGGCTTCGAAATCGGCTCAGGCTTTGCGGGCACCTTGCTCAGAGGGAGTGAACACAATGATGCGTTTCTCCCCAGTGACGACGGACGGTTGCGCACAGCCTCCAACAATTCCGGTGGAATCCAAGGGGGAATCAGCAACGGTGAGCCCATCGTGATCCGCGTGGCCTTCAAGCCAACCGCAACGATCCGCAAGGAGCAGCAGACGATCAATGACCGTGGCGAAGCCACCACCCTGGCCGCCAAAGGGAGACATGACCCCTGCGTTCTGCCCAGGGCCGTCCCCATGGTGGAAGCGATGGTGAATCTTGTTCTGGCCGATCATCTGCTGAGACAGCAGGGCCAGTGCAGTTTGTGGTGAAGGATCTCAGGAGCGCTTAGCTCCGGGCCGGCGAATGGATGCCATTGGTGTTAACCAGCTGGGCTGCGGCCTTCGCCATCCGTCCGGCCACGGTGCCTGATGCCACCGATGCCTGCGTGCGTTTGCGTGCCCTTTTGGCCGGCCGGGGCTTGGGAGCGGTCGCTGACGACGCTTTTGCAGCCGTTTTCGCTGAAGCCTGCTTCTTGGCTGCTGCTGGTTTGACGGCTGCTGGTTTAACGGTTGCTGGCTTGGCAGCTGCTGACTTAGCGGTCGATTTCGTTGCAGCCTTGGCAGACCTGGAGGATGGAGCCTTCTTGGATGCAGTTGCCGGCTTCTTGCGAGCCGGTTTGACCGACGCGGCTCGGTTGCGATGGCTCAGCACCATGACCCACTCCTCATCGGTTAAAGACGAGGGCTTGCTGCCATGGGCGTTGGCAAGCTTGGCTGCTTTTTCAATGTCTTTGATCAGATTCACCCAGGAGGTTGCGAACCGCTTATCGGATTGCGAACGTGCACCGCTTTCAACCAGCGTTTCCACAACCCCTGCGGCCGTGACCTTTTTGCGACGTCGGTTGAAGATCTCTTTCTGAAGCTGAGCGACGAGAGCATCAGCTTTGTCGCTCAGCTTGATGGATAACTGAGACATCAGGGCAAAACATCTCTCTCATCTGTAGCAGATGAGTCTCAGATCATCCAGTAAGCCATGGCGTCATGCCCGGATCGAGGGCATCGTCAACAAACACGGTGCGGCCGAGGGCAATGGCGTTGTAACCGGCCTCCAACCAAGGAACCAGATCGGTGCATCGCAATCCCCCGGCAGCAATCATGAACGGCAGTTCACCCATCGGGACTGCGATCTGACGCCGATAGTCGACGCCCAAGACGGATGCAGGGAAAAGCTTCACCAGGCTGCAGCCCAGTGCTTGCGCTGATCGAATTTCAGAAGGGGTCATCACCCCTGGCACCAGAACACAGTCCAACGTGCGCGCCTTGGATTGCAACGCCGGATCCAGCAGGGGAGACATGGCATAGCCAAGACCTAGATCGGCGACCTCCTGCAGCGCAGGCAGTGTGGACACCGACGCAGCACCCAGCCTGAGCTTGGGGTAACGCTCCCTGATCGCTTCCACCAGTGCGGGCCAGCGGGGATGGGCCGCCCAGGCGAGCTCAACATGCAAAACACCCGCCGTGACCAGCTGATCCAGCTGATGGCACAAGCGGGTGTTGTCGAATAGGGTTTGGTAATCACTGGAGTCCGGTCGCATGACGACCAGAAGGGGCTGATCGGTCAACGACCTGATCAGCCGCTCCGATGGTTCAGACGTATTCAGCAACCCGAACGTCACTACGAATCAGCAGTTCCTGAAGCTGTTCGGCGTCGACCGTCTCCTGTTCAACAAGCATCTCAGCGAGCTCATCGAGCACACTGCGGTTGCCAACGAGCACCTTGGTTGCGCGCTTGTAGGCAACATCCACGAGTTCAGAAACCTCCTCGTCGATGGTGGCCGCCGTGTCTTCAGAGAAATCGCGTTCAGCAGCGATATCCCGACCCAGGAACATTCCACCTTGGGATCGGCCCAAGGCCACCGGACCAAGCTTATCGCTCATGCCGAAACGCGTCACCATCTGACGCGCCACCTGGGCGACCTGCTGAAGATCGTTGGAGGCTCCGGTTGTGACCTCGTCTTCGCCGTAGACAATTTCCTCGGCCACACGACCACCAAGGGCCACAGCCATCTGATTTTGAAGGTAGGTGCGTGAATACAGCCCCGACTCCATCCGCTCTTCGCTGGGGGTGAAGAACGTCAGTCCACCAGCATTGCCGCGGGGAATGATCGAAATCTTCTGGACCGGATCGTAATCAGGCATCAGCGCCCCCACCAGAGCGTGACCGGCCTCGTGATAAGCCACCAGGCGTTTGCGACGCTCGCTCATCACACGATCTTTTTTCTCAGGGCCGGCCATCACTCGTTCGATGGCATCGCTGATTTCATCGTTGCTCACCTCACTGAGATCTCGGCGGGCCGCAAGAATGGCGGCCTCATTCAAGAGATTGGAGAGATCAGCACCTGTGTAGCCGGGCGTGCGGCGAGCCACTTTATCGAGATCGACATCCTTCGACAGCGTCTTGCCTCGTGCATGAACGTTGAGGATCTGCAGACGCCCAGCGTAGTCAGGGCGGTCCACGACAACCTGACGGTCGAAACGACCAGGACGCATCAACGCAGCATCCAGCACATCAGGACGGTTGGTGGCAGCCACGATGATGATTCCGGTATTGCCCTCGAAACCATCCATTTCAGTGAGCAGCTGGTTCAGCGTCTGCTCGCGCTCATCGTTGCCACCACCGAGACCAGCACCCCGCTGACGTCCAACAGCATCGATCTCGTCGATGAAGACGATGCAAGGAGCATTTTTCTTGGCCTGCTCAAACAGATCACGGACGCGGCTGGCTCCGACACCCACGAACATTTCCACAAACTCCGAGCCGGAGATGGAGAAGAACGGAACACCTGCCTCACCAGCCACGGCCTTGGCAAGCAGGGTCTTGCCGGTTCCAGGAGGGCCAACGAGCAAGACACCCTTCGGAATCTTGGCGCCAACAGCAGTGAAGCGATCGGGGTTCTTGAGGAAATCCACCACCTCCGTGAGTTCAAGCTTGGCGCCCTCAATTCCGGCCACATCCCCAAAGGTGATCTGGGTGGAAGGCTCCATCTGAACGCGAGCCTTGCTCTTCCCGAAATTCATGGCCGGGTTTCCGCCGCCACCGCCACCGGACTGGGCCCGACGGAAGAGGAAGAACAGGCCTCCCAGCAGCAGCAGAGGGAAGATCAAGCTCGAAGCGGCTTGCTGCCAAGCCCCGGGTTGCCTGGACGGCTGCACAGCAATGTCCACGTTGTGATCCGTGAGCATCTTGAGCAGATCCTTATCCGGAGCCAGATTCACTTCGGAACGACGGCCATCGGTTGCCACAACCGAAGCGGTTCCACGATCGGGAGACAGCAGAACGCGACTGACCTGGTCTTCCTGAACCTGCTCAACGAAATCGCTGTAACGGAGATTCTGAGCGGTCGATGCGGGATCGGGACGATCGAGGAAGGCCGTTCCGACCACGATCACCACGACCACTAAAAGGACGTACAGCCCTACGTTGCGCCAGCGCTTGTTCAAGGTTTTTTGCCTGGGGTGAAGGAATGTTAATGGGATCCTGAGAGCTCAGGAGGCTCGAAGCACTTCAACCACGCTACGGAATGCGAACCATTCCGGGATTTCCTCGCCACCACGCAGCATTTTGCGGAACTGCGTACCGCTGAGCTTCTTCACGTGAAGGCCACGCGCTTCGGCGTGTTCAGCGGTGACGTAGCCCTCTTCTTCGGTGTAAACGAGGTTGAGCGAAGGCACGGTCTCCATCGTGAGCTCAGGCGCACATTCTTTGGCGAAATTCTGAGCGTCGTAAGGGCCGTAAAAATCGTCTCCCGTGAGGGACGACTTACAGCCGGCCATGTCGCGGCCGATGATGAAGTGAGTGCAGCCGTAATTACGGCGGATGATCATGTGCTGCAGCGCCTCGCGGGGACCAGCCATGTGCATGGCGTAGGGGAGGTAGGCCCAACGGATGCGGTCGTTGTTCACTTCAGCGGCCAAACGCTCATACGTCTGGAAACGAACGGCGCCTGGGATGTCGTCCTGTTGGGTGGGCCCGCAGGTGGGATGCACCAACACCACGGCGTTCTCGCTCACATTCTGAGCGTGAAGGGCACGGGTGAAGAGTTCGTAGTGAGCTCGGTGGATGGGATTGCGGCACTGGAAGGCGACCACGTCCTCACCTTCGGGGAGTCCGGCACGAACCTCGGCTGGAGTTTTGCAGGGGAACACACGCTGGGGCAGTTCCAGACCCTTAAGACTGCCGCCCAGATAAAAGCGCTTGCGCTCCATGGTGATCATGCGCACGGCAGGGTGCTCAATCGAGGTGGTGCCGTAGCAACCTTTCGCTTCGGCCACCTTGTCGGGCTCCCACTTCGCTTCCACCTGGAGGACAGCGAGATCCTGCCCCTTGTAGGTGAGCAGAACCGAGCTGCCGACTTCGATGTCATCCCGATCGGTGTCCATCACGATCGGGAGACCAAAGAGCTGGCCTGCAGCCAAGCGATGACCACCCACAACAGCGTCGTAGTCCTCCTGATGCATGAAGCCCCGCAGGGGTGAAAAGCCACCGACACACAGCAGCTCAACATCACAGGCGTTGCGATCAGAGCATTCAAGACTTGTCGTTGCCGTGGCCTTCACAGCGCCCCGATCAGCCTCAGCCACCATCAGATTCACAAGGGTGCCTCCATAGGGAGCAATCACGCCTGAGGGCTGTGTGGAGGTGGTGCTGGCGGTCATGACGGGCCTTCGCTCGATCGTGAGACGTGGCGATTCTCCCAGATCACAAAAAAAGGGGGCTCCAGGCCCCCTGTGACGCATCAATGAGCCCGAAAGCTACGGCGATCAAGCCTCTTCAAGCCGTCCGTAGAGCTCACCGTTGATCTTCACGTCAACGATCTCACGGCCACCCATATCGGAGTCCGAAGGCTGAATGGCTGAGAACACACCAGCAAATTCACCGGTTTCAGGATCCACCTTCGTGATGGACATACTCATCACGCCCTGACCGTCGATGTAACGCTTGACGTTCTCAGACTCGAGCTCTTTGTAGTCGCCGCCGAGGCCGATCAGACCTTGGGGGTAGTCGACACCCGTGGTGAGCGCGCGACCCTTGGGATCGATGAAGTTGCTCGTGCGGTAGCTGGGTGTGCGGTAGGTGCCTTCGAAGTCGGTGCTGGTTGTGATGGCCGCTCCGTTGGCCACGGCATCAAGGTTCTTGCTGGAGAACGTGAAGGGAAACTCCTCACCACCAGGGATCAGCACGGTGATCGGCTGGAAATCAATTCCGCCTTCTTCTTTGAAGCTGATGCTGTCCTCGCCCACGGTGAGGGTGCCGTAAACCTCATCAAGACTTGAGGTGTAGCGAGTGAGAATTTTGCCTTCCACGAACTGAGCTTCCTGGCGCTTGTTGGCTGGCTCTCCCTTGATGAAGACCTGGGTGGGATGCATGCAGATCCCCCTGAGCTCATAGGCATCACCCGCGGTCAGATCGATGGAGCCTCGAGCCGAATCCGAAAGGGTTGGGCAATCGTTGGCTTTACCGGTATTGCGGATGTCGTCGTAAGTGACATTGGAGCGATCAACGGCTTGAGCACCGCCACTGCAGGCGGTCACAACCGTGAAACAGAAAGCCAGCACAAGGGCCAGCAGGGGACGGAAGCGCATGGGAGAGTTGCCGAATGGCCGGGTGGTGACAATGTCCACCGATGAGGCGGATCCTACAGAAGTTGATCAGCCACTCCAGTTAGGTTCGCAACCTCTCAACAACGTGAAGCGTTCGGCGTGCAGGGCAACGAAGATTCCATGATTCAGGCTCAACTACAGCCCCTGCTGGAGCAGCTCCGTGTGCTCGCCGACGACCATCGCGATGAGCCTGAAGCCCTTCTCCTCTTTCTCAGGGAACTTGAGGCGCTCCATCGCGACGTTCAAGAAGGAGCATTTCGCAACAGCCTCCCGGAAGACCGTCAGCAGTTGTTTGGCTTTCTTCAAACCCTCGAGCGCAGTGGCGGCTGGCCTTATATCCCCCGTTTGCAACTGAAAACCTTCATCGCCCTACTCGATCAAGGACCTGCAGACATGGCGGCTTAATCGCCAAGCTGGCTGAGCCGATCCAACAGATCGTGCGCCAGAGCGAGCTTGTGCACAGCGGGAATGGCCTCCTCGCGTTCACCTGGACCGAGAAGCCATCCACCGTTCAGGTCGCTGTCAAGGCCCTGATCGGGGCGATCTACCGGATTGACCATCAACAGGTCACAGCCTTTGGCCTGGAGCTTCTCACGACCGCGCCGGAGCAGCGTTTCATCGTCTCCCGCCAAGGCAGCGAAACCAAGCAAATGCTGCTGGGAAGAACGTCGCGCCCCCAGCGACTGCAGCAGATCCGGCACCTGCTCCCAGCCCTGGGCCATCGTCTCCATGAGTTCGCCCTTGGGAAGCTTGGAGGAGTTGTCTGAGCGCTCGCGCCGCACATCCGCAACGGCTGCGCACATCAACACAGCATCAGCGCGGGATTGACGCTCCAACAGGCAGACCTCCATGGCGGCGCTACTGAACGCCGGCAGACAGTGCAAGCCCTCCAACCAGGCGTCTGGAACAGTCAGCGGACCATGCACCAGATCCACGTCCGCACCGCGGAAGCGTGCCGCCTGGGCGAGAAGAACGCCCATGCGCCCGCTGCTGCGGTTGCTGATCAGACGCACTGAATCCAACGGTTCCCGGGTGGGCCCAGCGCTGACCAGCACGCGCTTGCCGCGCCAATCGGAACGCAGCTTCCCCTCGCTGTCAGCCTGCAGCATCGTGCTGGCTGCAGCCAGCACGATGCAC
>NZ_JAHLZC010000004.1:0-93930 GCF_025128215.1 Synechococcus sp. CS-197
GCGGGTCATGGCCCGGTTGCCGCGGTAGGTGCCGTTGGGGTAGCCAGCGACGCAGCCGTAGCGCTCGATCAGGTTGCTCAGTGCCTGGTAAGCCCAGTCGGTGGGATACACATCAGAGAACTGAGTGATGCTGGTGACCTGTTCCAAGCTGTCGCCTATCACGTCCGTGGCTTCAACCGACACAGGAGCGAAAACCACGAGAGCCGTACTAGCCAAGATCATTCTCTGCATGGCAAACGCTGGCACGTTTGTATTCCAAAAAAACAGCTGCAACTTTGGAGTGGTTCCGTCAAGGGTGTGGCGCTAGCTCTTGAGAAGGTGTTGTTTGTCACGCGTGAGTGAGTCGCCGTCTCGATCCGAAACGCCCGGGCTGGCGTCGCGCCGTGTGGCCTTGGAGGTGCTGGAAGCTGTGGCGGCTGGGGCTTACGCCGATGTCGCCCTCGAGCGAGCGCTGCGTCAGCACCCCTTGCAGGCCGCGGACCGCGGCCTGGCCACCGAATTGGCCTATGGCGCCATTCGCTGGCGTCAGTGGCTGGATGCCTGGCTCGACAAGCTCGGCAAAGTGCCGGCACGCAAGCAGCCTCCACGCCTGCGCTGGTTGCTGCATCTCGGTTTGTACCAGGTGCTGCGCATGGAGCGGATCCCTGCCGCCGCTGCCGTGAATACGACGGTGGAACTGGCCAAACGGGGCAAGCTGGCGCGCCTGGCGCCTGTGGTGAATGGCCTGCTGCGCGCAGCGCTTCGGGCCCGTGAAGCGGGCGATGGTTTGGTTCAGCCGACCGATCCGGCGCTGGCGCTGGCGCAAAACCAGTCGCTGCCGCTCTGGTTCACCCAGGATTTGCTGCGCTGGTGCGGCCCGGCTCAGGCCGCTCAAGTGGCGCAGGCGTGCAATCAGGTGCCGCCGTTGGATCTACGCATCAACCGGCTGCGTTCATCGCCCGCAGAGATGGCTGCACGTCTGGCGGAATGCAGCATGCCCACGGCGGCGATCCCCGGCTGCCCGGATGGTTTGCAGGTGTTGCACTCAGCAGGGGATCTGCGCCAGTGGCCGGGGTACGAGGAAGGCCACTGGTGCGTGCAGGATCGTGCGGCTCAGTGGGTGGCGCCGTTGCTGGCCGTTGAGCCAGGGCAGCGGGTGCTGGATGCCTGCGCAGCGCCCGGCGGTAAGGCCACCCATCTGGCGGAATTAATGGGGGATCAAGGAGAGGTTTGGGCTGTGGACCGCTCGGGCGGGCGCCTGCAACGGGTGGCCGCCAACGCTGCTCGACTCGGCTGTGGCTGCATCAATGCCTTGGCGGCGGATGCCGCGCAATTGCTCGAAGAACGCCCGCAGTGGCGAGCTTCCTTTGATCGGATCCTGTTGGATGCCCCCTGCTCCGGTCTGGGAACGTTGGCCCGTCACCCGGATGCGCGCTGGCGCATCAGCGAAGCGTCGATTGCCGATTTGGTGAAGCTGCAGGCTGGCCTTCTTGATGCCCTGGTGCCATTGCTCAAGCCTGGCGGACGGATCGTGTATGCCACCTGCACCGTGCACCCTGCCGAGAACACCGAACAGATTCATGGCTGGTTGCAGCGTCATCCCCAGCTCGTGCTGGCGTCTGAACAGCAGCGCTGGCCAGACCCGCAGGGTGGGGATGGGTTTTATGCAGCCGTGATCACTGCACCGGCAGCGGCCTGAAATTTTCATCCACCGGCGGTCCTCCTGGTGGGGCGACGTAACGGGGTGGCGGTGCCGTTGGTGCAGCCGGCGGTTCTCCCCCGATGAAGGGCTCTTCGCCGGGAGCCCAGAGATCAGGCCCTGGGGTGTAGTCGTATCCCTGATAAGGGGCTTCCTCTCGTCTTCCGGAGGGTTTGGCTTTGCCGGGCGGCTGGAAGGTGCGCGTGAGCACGGGCTTGGGGGGGAAGTTCTGCACCGGGTAGGTGCCCTTCACCTCCTCCATGAACTGCTTCCAGGCCCAGGCAGCTTCTCCGCTGTTGCTGTTGGTTTCGTTGTTGTTGTCGTAGCCAAACCACACGGCCGTGGTGAGTTGGGGGATCGATCCGATAAACCACAGATCCCGGGCTCCCTCTGAGGTTCCGGTTTTGCCGGCCACCGGACGGTCTTCCAGGCGGGCCGCAGCGCCGGTTCCCCCACTCACCACCCGTTGGAACATCCAGTTCATGGCATCGGCCACGTCGCTGTCGAGGGCCCGCCGCCCTTTGTCGCCGTCCACGCGCCTGCTCCAGAGCACATTGCCGTTTGGGCCTCGGATCTCCTCGAAAGCCGTGGGTTTCACGTAGACCCCCCGATTGGCAACAGCGGCATAGGCGGCTGTCATCTCGAGAACGGTCTGCTCGTAGGCCCCGATGGCCATGGGGTAGTACTTGCCCAGTGGGCGCTGGTTGCCGATGCCCAGCTTGTTGGCGGTGCTGATGATCGCGTCGAACCCGACCTTGTCCTGCAGCTGCACCGCCACGGTGTTCAGCGAGTTCTTCAGGGCATCCGCCAGGGAAATGGTGCCGAAGTATTTGTTGCCGAAATTCTTGGGGCAGTAGCCCGCCCAGCAGCGGGGAGCGTCCACGAACTTGTCTTCCGGCTTCACCCCGGAATTGATCGCAGCGGCATAGGGAAACAGCTTGAAGGTGGAACCGGGCGAGCGCAGCGCCTGGGTGGCGCGATTGAACTGGCTGCTGCTGAAGTCTTTGCCACCCACCATCACGCGCACTAGGCCTGTGCCCGGTTCCATCGACACGATCGAGCCTTCGGTGTCGAAGGGTGCGAATTCACGCACCACGGATTGTGCTTTCTTCTGCCAGTTGAGATTCAGGCTGGTGCGGATTTTCAGGCCGCCCACTTCCAGTTGTTCCGGCGTCAGCAGGCGGGGAAGTTGCTGGGCGACCCAACTGGTGAAGAACGGCGCTGCACTGTTGAAGTATTTGGGAATCGCAGGTTTGAGCGCCAACGGGCTGTTGCGGGCTTGCTCGGCTTCGCTGGCTGTGATGAATCCCGACTGACGCATGCGGTCGAGCACCAGGCTGCGCCGTTCCAGGGCCAGTTTCGGATTCACCAGAGGCGAATACACCGAGGGCGCGGGGGGCAGGCCGGCGATCAATGCGGCCTCAGGAAGGTTGAGCTCGCTCGGTGTTTTGGAGAAGTACACCCAGGCCGCATCGGCCAGGCCGTAGGCGCTGGAGCCGAGGTACACATAGTTGAGGTATTGCTCGAGGATCTGCTCCTTGCTGAGTTGGCGTTCGAGCTTGTAGGCCAGGGCCGCTTCCTTGAGCTTGCGGGTCAGCGTGCGGTCCTGGCTCAGGAACACCGTGCGGGCCAGCTGCTGGGTGATCGTGCTGGCGCCTTCGCGCACGGCTCCCTGGCGGACGTTTCGCACCAAAGCACGGCCAATGCCCCAGAGATCCACGCCGTCGTGCTCATAGAAGCGGCGGTCTTCAGCGGCGATGAAGGCCTGCTTCACCAGCAGGGGCATTTGTCCAGGCTCGATTTTTTCCCGGGTGGCAGGGCCGAGCTTCTGAATCACGGCACCGTTGCTGGAGAGCAGGGTGATCGTGCCGGGGCGGTTAAAACGACTGATCCCGCGAGCATCCGGGAGGGTGGCGTCGAAAGCGCGGGTGACAGCGGCCTGGGCAAGGGCAACACCAACACCCACCACAACGGCAGATCCGCCGATCAGAACCCAATGACGACGGGTGCGGGTCACATCCCTGGAGTCAGGGAACTATGGCCAATTGCCAGGGCGGTCACGAGCATGCCGAGCACGAGGAAGGGCTGCGCGCTGGCTTGATATTTCACGTCGTAAGCCACTGGATCCCGCAGCAGCCAGATGTCTTGAAAGGTGATCTGAGGCACGATCAGCAGCACCAGAAGCACGGCAGCAAAATGCTGCCCGATGGCGATCAGCACCGCAACCATCAACAGCTGGAAGATATCGATCATCCCAGCGCTGATCCAGCTTGCCGGCCGAATTCCGAATGCAACCGGAAGTGACTGAAGGCCCAGGGCACGGTCACCTTCCACACTCTTGAAGTCGTTCACAACGGCGATGCCAAGTCCGGCGAGGCTGTAGGCCAGGGTGAGAATCGCTGTCGCCCAAGTGAGCTGTCCAAACAGTGCTTGGCCGGCCCACCAGGGAAGGGCGATGTAGCTCGCTCCCAGGGCGTAATTACCGAGCCAGCCGTTCTGTTTGAGCTTGAGCGGGGGCGCTGAATAGATGAAGCTCACAAACGACCCACCGAGCGCAAGCAGCAAGAGCACCGGGGTGGTGTGCCCGGCCCAGAGATCCAGGGCATAGGCCACGGCAAGACCTGCCAGCAGCAACACCCAGATCTGCAGTTTCACCTGGCCCAGAGGAATGGCCCCGGATGGAATCGGCCTGTAGGGCTCATTGATCGCGTCGATCTCGCGGTCGTAGTAATCGTTGATGGTCTGGGTGTAACCAGCCAGCAAAGGACCGCTCATCACCATGCAGCCGAGCGCCGCTGCGAAATGATCCAGGCGCCACTCGTAATGCCCACTGGCGGCTGCACCGCAAACCACGCCCCAGATCAGCGGGATCCAGGTCACGGGTTTCATGAGCTGCAGGCGCAGCTTCCAGATGTTGGTGGTGCCGCTGGCACCTTTCATGCCAAGCAGCTGACGGGCGTCACTCACGCGTTGAGTCCTCAGGCGGGAGCGATTTCATCTTCAAAGAACCAGTTGGTTGACCCATCGCTGAGTTCAACAACCACTCCGATTCCCTTGCCATCCACGGTCCGAAAATCCGTCACGGTGCCATTGGCGTCGGTTTTCAGCAGCTCAACCAGCGCTTTGGGGATGCGATCGCGAACGCGGGTGACACGCACCTTGGAGCCGATGTCGATGGTGACTGCCTGCTGTGACATGGCCTGCGAGGCTTGGAAAGTGGCAGCAACCCTAACAGCCGCAAATCAAACGTCATGGTCGCTCTCCGCCTGATTCCCTGCCTCGATGTGGCCGCTGGCCGGGTGGTGAAGGGCATCAATTTCGTTGGACTGCGCGATGCCGGAGACCCCGTTGAGCTTGCTTGCCGCTACAGCCAGGCCGGAGCTGATGAGCTGGTGTTTCTGGATATCGCAGCCAGCCACGAAGGACGCGCCACCCTTGTTGATCTGGTGAAGCGCACCTCGGAGCAGGTCACGATCCCCTTCACCGTTGGTGGAGGAATCGGCTCTGTGGAGGGAATCACGGAGTTGTTGAGGGCTGGAGCTGACAAAGTCAGCCTGAATTCCTCGGCTGTGCGGCGTCCTGAGCTGGTGCAAGAGGGCGCGCAGCGTTTTGGCTGTCAGTGCATCGTTGTGGCGATCGATGCCCGTCGCCGTGATGGCGGTGGATGGGATGTGTATGTGAAGGGTGGCCGCGAGAACACCGGCCTTGACGCTGTTGATTGGGCCCGTGAAGTGGCCAGGCTCGGAGCGGGAGAAATCCTGCTCACGTCCATGGACGGTGATGGCACCCAGGCGGGGTATGACCTGGACCTCACCCGTGCTGTCGCCCAAGCGGTGCCGGTTCCAGTGATTGCCTCCGGTGGAGCTGGAACGCTCGATCACATCGCCGAGGCTCTCGACCAGGGTCCCAGCGGTGGACACGCGTCGGCCGCGTTGCTGGCGTCCCTGCTTCACGACGGCGTTCTGACGGTGCAAGAGATCAAGAACGACCTGCTGCATCGTGGTCTGGCCATTCGCCCCCCCGAAGGCGCTGGTGATACTTAAAGTTTTGATACGTCGCTGCAAGCGCCAAGCGCCGTGTTGAACCAAGGGTCCAAATCGATGGTTTTGAGTGCACTTTCGGTGCCTCAGGTGAACGCATGGTCGCCGACTTTCTGGATTGGGCTTGCCCTGGTAAGCATCGTGATCGCACTGGTGGCCTGGGGGTTGCAGCTCATGCAATCCGCCGTTGATCAACAGGAGTTTTCCTTGATGCTGGCGGGGTGTCTGGTGTGTTCAGCTGCCGTTGGACTAGCCACGGTGATGGTGATGACCTTGAACGACTTCCTGCTTTGAAACCTGGAGATCCAGAGGCTGTTGAGCAGCTGTTCAATGACGCTGCGCCCACCTACGACCGGCTGAACGACCTGCTCAGCTTTGGGTTGCATCGCCAATGGAAACGCCAGATGCTTCTCGATCTGGCTCCGCGTTCTGGGGAGAGCTGGCTTGATCTCTGTTGCGGCACTGGCGATCTGGCCCTTGCACTGGCCAGGCGGGTTCGCCCTGGTGGCCAGGTGGTGGGAGTGGACACGGCCGAGGCGCCGCTTGCGCTTGCGCGCCAACGCGCAGCGCGCGAGCCCTGGCTAACGCTTGCTTTCCAGCAGGGCGACGCCCTGGCTCTCAACGCCGAGACCGCCTCGGTTGATGGGGTGGTGATGGCCTATGGGTTGCGCAATCTTGCTGATCCGGCAGCGGGTCTCCAGGAAATCAAACGGGTGTTGCGGCCTGGGGGCCGGGCAGGCCTCCTTGATTTCAATCGACTGCAGCCCACGTCCATGGCAGCGCGCTTTCAGCGGGCCTACCTGCGGCGTGTGGTGGTTCCCGTGGCCGATGGGCTTGGCCTCAAAGACCACTACGCCTATCTCGAGGCCAGTTTGCAGCGCTTTCCCGATGGTGCCTCCCAGGAACAGCTGGCCAGAGCCGTGGGATTTCCCCTGGCCCGTCATCGCCCTGTGGCTGGGGGGCTGATGGGGCTTTTAACCCTGCGCTCTTGAAGAGCTGCAACACACCCTTTGTATCGCTTGCGACAAATGAGACTGGTGACTTATGAAGGAATCATTAAGAACCGGAGGCATTCACGTTGGCCTTTCCGCTGCCGTCGCTGTTGGCGTCCATCGAAGATCTCCTCAGTGAAGTCCAGTGGCTGGACGGGATGATCCTGGTGACCGACTCGCAAAAAGCCACGTTTGTGTCGTTCTCGCAGGTGGATCCCATCCTGCGCCGATTGCGCTCTCGTCCCAGGGGAGCCGAAGTGGCCGAGCAGCTCTGCATGTCCCTGCTTGAGACCCATGGGAAAGGGGCGTCCAAGCCCGTGCTCGTGTTCCAGGGCGATGGCAGTTTCTGGCTGGGGATGATGGGACCAGGCCATGGCCATCCCCACCGTCATCACGCCATCGCCCATCTCCACCGTTGTCTGTCGTTGAGTTGAGCCGGGAGGGTCTTTGAGGAGAATGCCCTGCAACGGCCCCAACGCACGGATGCACTTCCAAGACATCATCAGCACCCTCAACCGGTTCTGGTCTGAGCAGGGATGTCTGTTGCTCCAGCCCTACGACACGGAAAAGGGGGCTGGAACCATGAGTCCGCACACCGTGCTGCGCGCCATTGGTCCTGAGCCCTGGGCTGTGGCCTACCCAGAACCCTGCCGCCGGCCCACCGATGGGCGTTATGGCGACAACCCCAACCGAGCTCAGCACTACTTCCAGTACCAGGTGCTGATCAAGCCATCCCCTGATGGCATTCAGGAGACCTATCTCGCCTCCCTGGAGGCTCTCGGCATCAAGGCAGCGGACCACGACATCCGCTTTGTGGAAGACAACTGGGAGTCCCCCACCCTTGGTGCCTGGGGTGTGGGCTGGGAAGTGTGGCTGGATGGCATGGAGGTCACCCAGTTCACCTATTTCCAGCAGTGCGGCGGTCTGGATTGCAAACCCGTGTCGATTGAGATCACCTACGGCCTCGAGCGCCTGGCGATGTATCTCCAGGATGTGGAGAGCATCTGGGATCTGAGTTGGAATGCCCAGCGCAGTTACGGCGACATCTGGCTGCCTTTTGAGAAGGGTCAGTGCCATTTCAACTTCGAGGCGTCCAACCCAGAGCGGCTGAAGCAGCTGTTCGCGATCTATGAGGCGGAGGCCACCGATCTGATCGCCCAGAACTTGCCCGCTCCGGCCCTGGATTTTGTGCTCAAGTGCTCGCACACCTTCAACCTCCTGGAGGCCCGTGGCGTGATCTCGGTGACCGAGCGCACGGCCACCATCGGCCGGATCCGCACGCTGGCCCGCAAGGTGGCCGAAGCCTGGCTGGCGGAGCGAGAGGCGCTCGGATTTCCCTTGCTGGAGCCGAGTGCGGCAACAGCAGCGGTCTGATCCCTTTGCGGCCAACCGGGGAACCCTCGCTGCATCACTGATGCGGGTGCCCCATGAATTCGGCCCTGGCCACGGCGTTGCTCCTGCTGCTGGGATCCCTGGGAGCGGCGCTGTCCCAGACCTGGCAGCACTGGTGCACGCTGCTGGTGGTGCTGGGTCTCGGTCTTGGCGTTCTGCGCCGGTGCTGCGGGCTTTCTAGGCCATCTCTGGGCCTGATCAGCCTGTTTCTGGCGCTCGTGATCGCCCGCTCCGGCCTGGCCGCTGAGCCGCGCCCCCATCCCTTGGATCCCAGTCATTGGATTCCGGTGAAGGGCCCGGCTGTGGAGGTGACCCTCCAGGGACGTCTGCTGAACGATGGACGGCTTCGCGATGGACGTTGCCGCGCTCTGCTGGAGGTGAATCATCTCGATGGTGCGCGGCGCCGGGGGAGGACGGAACTCACCGTCGATCCCTGTCAGCAGCCTCTGCATCGGGGCTATTGGCTTGAAGTCACAGGGGCGCTGCGACGGCCTCGGCCTGCTGCTCACCCCTTGCTTCGTGGCGGAGCGGAGCGCTTGCTCGCTCGAGGCAGTTGGAGCCAGATCCGCAGTGCGTCCGTTCGGGTCTTGCGCCAGTCCTGGACGCCTTTGGCCGATGGCCGCCGGCGCATTGCCGAGGCCTTCACCACGGCAGCCGGACCTGCGCGCGGGGGGCTGCTGGCCGCGCTTGTGCTGGGGAGTGCGCAGGTGGATCTGATGGCGGATCTGCGTGAGGCCTTCCGCGTGGCGGGTCTCTCTCATGCCCTCGCCGCTTCAGGGTTTCATCTGTCCGTGCTGCTGGGCACCACCCTGGCGGCCACCCGCTCAGGTCCGTCTGCGCTGCGCATCGGGGCCGGGGGAAGTGCCATGGGCTTGTTTCTGGCGTTGGCCGGTGCCCAGCCCTCGGTGGTGCGGGCCGTGCTGATGGGCGCCGCCGCTCTCCTGATCCGTGAAGGGGGTCAGCGCAGTCGCCCGCTCGGCGTGCTGGTGCTCACCCTGCTGCTCATGTTGCTGATGCATCCAGCTTGGGCCCGTTCGGTGGGCTTTCAACTCAGCGCTGCAGCAACCGCGGGTTTGGTGGTGTCGGCTGCTCCCTTGGAACAGTGGCTTTGCACCCATGGGCCGGGGTGGCTGCGTCCCCTCGCCCCTGCCCTGTCCGTCCCCATCGCTGCTCTGGCCTGGACCCTGCCCCTGCAGTTGCTGCATTTCGGTTCGACCCCCCTTTACGCCCTGGTCAGCAATCTGTTGGCGGCTCCCTTGCTCGCTCCGCTCACCCTGTCGGCGATGGCGTTGGCCCTGCTTGTGCTGGTCGCGCCGGCGCCGATCACCGCCTTCGTTCTTCCCTGGCTGATCTGGCCCGTTCAGCAGTTGGCAGGCGTGCTGATCGTTCTGGTGCACTGGATCAGTGGCTGGCCTTGGGCCCAGTTGCTCACCGGCCGTCCCCAACCGCTGGTGGTGCTCGCGCTTGCCCTTGCCTTGATTCCCTGGTGGTTACCCGCGCTGCGGCGTTGGCGTTGCCACGCCGTTCCCCTGGCTCTGTTGGCTGTGGTGGTGCAGGGGTGGGTGCAGTGCAGCGATGACCTGATCAGGGTGGAGCAGTGGGGACGCCAATGGCTGGTGCTGCGCCATCGCGGCCGTGCGGCTTTGTTGAGCAGCCATGGCGATGGTTTGAGTTGCCATGTGGCCAGGCAACTGGGCGCGGGGCTTGGCCATGCCCGTTTCGATTGGGTGGCGGTGATGGATCCTGTGGCCATGGACCAGTCCGGATGTTGGAGTCCCCTGGCGCACACTGTTTTGGCGGAGCAGCAGGGGCAGCTCCCCCTGCGCTCTGGGCAGACGTTGACAAGTGCAGGCCTGGGTTTGCGCGTGACCGGTGCCAGAGGTCGTCACCTGCAGGTTCAGGTGGGACAGCGGCTGCTTGCTCTGCGTCGCAGGGATCTGTTAATCCCACGCGGGGAGCTGGCTTGGGTGGGGCGTGGGGCGGAGCACTAAAGTGATTGAGCGCATGACTGCGCAGGGAGAGGTGGCAGAGTCCGGTTGATTGCGCACGACTCGAAATCGTGTAGGGGTCACACCCTCGTGGGTTCGAATCCCACCCTCTCCGTTTTCGATGCCATCAAATCGTCCTGAATCAGGAGTGAAACAGCAGGACCAGCCCGAGGCTGACCTGATGGAATTCTCGTTCTTCCCTGCTTAGGTCAAGCCCAACGTCAAGTCCTTCCTTCAAGGCGTCGTCGAAAGGAGGGGTCAGAGGCTGGTCGTCTGAATGCCACAAGGCAGCAATTCCCACTGGCGTGGCATGCCAGCGAAAGTGAACGGTCTCACCGATTGAGGCCTCTTTCAGGGATTCCTCAAGAAGGCTGTTGAGAGGGGTGCTGGTGATTGCCATGTCCCAAGCTTCGGGACAAGGCGAGTCGTCGGCAATTTCCTGAGAGACTTCGTGATGAACCTGTCGCGTTGTGAGACTGGATGGCGAAACGCTTGCAGCCTGGGCTTTGCTTCTGTGCCGTTGCAGCTACTGACCCTGAAGTGCTGACGGATCATTGGCGTTGCAGTTGATTGGGATGAGACAGGAGGGACAGGGATTGCTCAGCGCATCAGGGCGATCTGTGTTGAAGACTTCGGCTTCCGGGCTCAGGCGTCGTGCATCGCGTCGGCATCTGGAGCTGATTTCCGCGCCTCCCTCGAGCCTGACGGCGCTCACCCTCGTGCGCCGTCAAAGCCGCGTGGGGCGCACGCTCAAACGCAGCGGTGATGTGCTTTTCTCACTCGCGGTTCTTGCGGTGGGTGCCCCGCTGTTCGGTGTCTTGGCAGCGCTGGTGAAACTCAGCTCTCCGGGGCCGGTGTTTTATGTGCAGAAACGCGTTGGCCGCGGCTACCGGCGCTTCGGCTGCATCAAATTCCGCACCATGCGAGCCGATGCGGATGCCGTGCTGGCGCAGGTGCTGGAGCGATCGCCAGCCATGCGTGCTGAGTTCGAGCGTGACTTCAAGCTCCGGAACGATCCGCGGATTACACCGATTGGCCGGTTTCTCAGGCGGTCAAGTCTTGATGAACTTCCCCAGTTCCTCAATGTGTTGCGTGGGGAAATGAGCGTGGTGGGTCCAAGGCCGATCGTTGATAAGGAGATTGAGCGTTATTCCGATTACATGGATGAAGTGCTGGCTGTCCGTCCAGGCTTGACGGGGCTTTGGCAGGTGAGCGGGCGCAATAACCTCAGTTATGCCAAGAGGGTTCGATTGGATCTGGCCTATGCCCGAGGCCGTTCCTTCCTGCTTGATTGCGCCATCATCCTGCGCACGTTCGGTGTGCTGTTGCTGCCGATGGACCGCGGGGCGTATTGATCCCCATGCGCTGCGTTAGTGCTGCGTGAGCAGGCTCAGCCCTGCTGCTGCCGCCAGCCACATCCATTCCAGTCGTGATGAGAGCGACAGGATGGTTCGCACGCCGCGTGGGTCGGCCTGTGCTCCCCCAGCGCCGAGCAGGGGTTTCTCGATCCAGGTGTTTCCGTAGCGGTTCCAGCCCCCCAGCTCAACCCCGGCGCAATGGGCGTAGATCGCTTCCGATCGTCCGGCATTGGGTGAAGGATCTGCAGCGCCATCCCGTTCCGCTGCTCGCACCAATGAGGGCCAGAACCACCAGCTGCGGCTGATCAACGGCAGCGTCACCATCACCAGCCGGCAGGGCAGCCAGGTAAGGGCATCGTCCAAACGGGCGCCAGCGGTTCCCAGCCAGCGCAATCTCCCGCGCCTGTAGCCCAGCATGGAGTCGAGGGTGCTGCTGGCCTTGAACCCCCACGCCAGGGCGAGGGGGCCAGGACTTTGCAGCCAGCCTGCGCTCCACAGGGCCACGCCCACGAGCATCCAAAACAAGGGCGCGAAGACGCCATCCACGGCATTTTCACTGGCCGTCTCCGCAGCTGCTCGCAAAATCTCATTGCCGCTGAGCTGCTTCGTCTCACGGCCCACAATCCAGCTCAGCCGCTCCCGGGCCAGGGTCGGCTCTTCATCGCCCTTGGCTGGGAGGGCCTTGACCACGGCCATGACGCTGTCGTGAAGGCTTCGTGCCGCCAGCGCACTGGCGAGGGCCACGATCAGGATCACACCGGCAGCCCACTGCCACAGTCCGCTGGATTGCAGCCAAAGACGCTCGATCAGCCAACCAGCGCCCGCGCTGGTCAACACCAGGGCCGCCGTGATCAGACCACCACTCAAGCGCAGTGCCCTGGGACGGTCTCCCGCCCAGGGTTCCAGCCGTTGCCTGAGCCAGTGGATGGCCCTCCCCATCCAGACCACTGGATGGGGTGACCAATGGGGATCACCGATCAACCAGTCGAAACCGGCCGCGGCGATCACCAGATAAGCGGACTGAATGGTCCCCGTCTCAGGACGCTTTCAACCAGCTGAACATCGACCGCAGTCCCTTGCCCACTTCCTCGATCTTGTGGTGACGGTCCTGTTCGCGGATCTTGTTCATCTCTGGCTTGCCGGCTTCGCATTCCGCCACGAAGTTCTTGGCGAAGGTGCCGTCCTGGATGTCGCCGAGGATGCGCTTCATTTCCGCCTTGGTGTCGGCCGTGATCAGGCGCGGACCGCTGACGTAGTCGCCGTATTCGGCGGTGTTGGAGATGGAGTCACGCATGGCCGAAAGGCCGCCTTTCACCATCAGATCCACGATCAGCTTCACCTCATGCAGGCATTCGAAGTAAGCCAGCTCGGGCTGGTACCCGGCTTCCACCAGGGTTTCGAAACCTGCTTTCACCAGTTCGGAAAGACCGCCGCAGAGCACAGCCTGTTCACCGAACAGGTCGGTCTCGGTTTCCTCTTTGAAGTTGGTCTCCAGGATTCCGGCTCGGGTGCCACCGATTCCTTTGGCGTAGGCCATGGCCAGCCCACGGGCGTTGCCGGAGGCGTCTTGCTCGATCGCGAACAGGGCGGGCACGCCCTGGCCGTTCTGGTATTCCCAGCGCACGGTGTGGCCCGGACCTTTGGGGGCGATCATCACCACATCAACGTCGGCAGGCGGCTTGATGAGTCCGAAGCGGATGTTGAAGCCATGGGCGAAGCTCAGCACCTTGCCCGCTTTCAGATGCGGTGCGATTTCCTTGGCGTAAACGTCCTTCTGGAACTCATCAGGCAGCAGCACCATGATCCAGTCGGCTCGTTCTGCAGCCTCCGCCACAGAGAGCACCTCGAGGCCATCGGCCTTGGCTTTCTCAGCGGAGCGGCTGCCTTCATACAGACCCACCACCACGTCAACGCCGCTGTCCTTGAGGTTGAGGGCGTGGGCATGACCCTGGGAGCCATAGCCGACGATGGCCACCGTCTTGCCGCTGAGCAGCGAGAGATCGGCATCGGTGTCGTAGAAAAGCTGAGCCATCCGGACGGTGGTTGTGGAGCTTGGTAACGACTGAGCTTACGCAAGCGCCGGTTGGCTCAGGCCTCGTTCGGGTGGGCGATCACGCGGTCGATCAGGCCGTAGTCCATGGCTTCCTGGCTGCTCAGGAAGTAGTCACGGTCGGTGTCCTTCTCGATTTTCTCGAAGCTCTGGCCGCTCATGTCCGCCATGGAGCGGTTGAGCATTTCTTTCATGCGCAGGATCTCCTGGGCTTCAATCTCGATATCGCTGGCTTGACGTTGGGCGGTTCCGCCCAGGGGTTGGTGGATCATGATCCGGCTGTGGGGAAGCGCCAGGCGCTTGCCTTGGGTGCCGGCTGCGAGAAGAAAGGCACCCATCGAGGCGGCTAGGCCCACGCAAATCGTGACCACGTCACTCTTGACGTATTTCATGGTGTCGTAGATGGCCAGGCCTGCGGTTACCGAGCCACCAGGGGAATTGATGTAGAGGTAAATCGGCTTGCCGCTGTCTTCAGAGTCGAGGTACAGCATCTGAGCCACCAGGCTGTTGGCGACGGCGTCGTTCACTTCCGAGCCGAGAAACAGAATCCTCTCCACTCCCAAACGGGTGTAGATGTCGACCCAGCGCTCCATCTGGCTGCCGGGAAGACGGTAAGGGACGCTTGGAGTTCCGATGGGCATGGTTCCTGGGGGATGACGGGTGGAAAAAGTTGGTCGTGAACGAGGTCAGGCTGCGGGAACCGGCGCCGGCAGATCCTTGCGACTGGTGAGGACGCGGTCGATCAGCCCGTACTCCTTGGCTTGCTCAGGCGTGAGATAGCTCATGCGATCGGAATCCTTCGAGAGCTCTTCCACGGAGCGTCCCGTGTTGGTGGAGAGAATTTCCAGCATGGCGCGCTTGTTGTGGAGAACCTCTTGGGCGCGGATCTGGATGTCGGTGGCTTGGCCGCGGGCGCCGCTGCGAGGTTGGTGCAGCACGATCGAGGCATGGGGAAGAGCGGCGCGCTGCCCTTTGGTGCCGGCTGAAAGGATCACAGCGGCTGTTCCCATCGCCTGGCCAATGCAGATGGTGTGGACGGGAGGTTTCACGTAGCGAAGGGTGTCGCAGATCGCGAACGCTTCGGTTTCAAAACCGATGGCATCACCGGTGTACCAGCTCGTTCCCGTGGAGTTGATATAGAAGTAGATCGGTTTGTCGGGGTTGTCGAACTCCAGGTAAAGGAGTTGGGCGATGATCAATTCGGTGACATCGATCCCCACCTGACGCTTGGTGTCGTCGTCTGAAAACAGAGGAAGCCCGAGATAGACGATCCGTTCCTTGAGCAGCAAGGAGGGAAGATCCGGTGGCGGTGTTCTCATCACCGACGAATCGCCGTAATACGGGGCTGACGTGGTCATCCGCTTCTCATCTCCTGTCGTGGCAGGAGCCTAGCGGGATTCCGACGTTGGACGCTCGTTGCTTTTGAGCTTGCGCGGTGGTTTGGACGCCTTGCTTTCTTTGCCGACCACGGTTGGGGCCCGGTCCTGATCGAGACGGGCAAACACCATGCGCCCGCTCGGATTCTGGAGAGCGCCGGTGATCACCACAGGACGGCGTTCTCCAATCGCTGAACGGGCATTTTCGACCACCACCATCGTGCCGTCCTCCAGGTAGGCCACTCCCTGGTCATCGGCCTTGCCCTCCCGCACGATTTTGAGATTGAGTTCATCGCCTGGCTGTACTTCGGGACGCAGGGCGATCACGAGTTCACTGAGGTTCATCACCTTCAGCTCTTTTAAGCGGGCCACCTGGGCCAGGTTGAAATCAGCGGTCACCAGAGTGCCGCCGGTGTCTTCGGTGAGCTGGAGCAGCCGGTCATCGGTGCCGGCGCCGTCGTAGCGCGTGGTGTTGATCACGAGGCGACGCTCGTAGGCCTCGCGCAATTCATTGAGCAACTTGAGGCCGCGGCGACCTTTGCCGCGCTTCTCCAAGTTGTTGGAGTCGGCCAGCTGCTGCATCTCATCGATCACGGTCTGGGCCACGATCACTTTTCCCTCCAGCAGGCCGCAGCCGATCATTCCGCGGATGCGCCCATCGATGATCACGCTGGTGTCGAGGATCTTGGCCGTTGCCGGTGTGAGAACGCCATCGGCCACCAGCAGGGCTTCGGTGGACGTTGGGTTGAAGAACCGCAGCAGAGTGCGTCCATGCACCTCAGCCAGGTTGTACCCCAGCACACCGAAGAATCCGTTGCTGAGAATGGCGGCCAGGGGTTTGACCAGGGAGCTGGCCCCCGCCAGGGGCAACAACAGAATCGGTGCCAGCAGCAGGTTGGCCACCAGCAGCCCCAAGATCAGGCCCACGGCCCGGCTCACGAGCAGGTCGGTGGGCATGGTGCGCACTTGCCGCATCAGCTGCTGCCGCAGCCTCCGGAACACGAGCCCCGCCACGATGCCGATGCCCGCACCAGCAGCCGTCAGGCCAAGGCGAACCCCCTGGGCGTTCACGTCGTCGAGAAGCTCCTGGGGCAGCAGATGCACGCCCATCCAGCCCGTGGCTGAACCGGAGATCAGAAAGAGAAGGAGAATGAGCGCTTCAACCATCGTGTTGGATCCCGGCTGCTCACCCCGTTTGAAGGCAGCATGCATCATCGTCGACCGTTTGGCTCGGGATGATGTCCGCACCCGCGCCCCGAAGCGCCTATCTCCATATTCCTTTTTGCCATCGCCGCTGCTTCTACTGCGATTTCGCAGTCGTCCCGCTTGGTGATCGTGTGCAAGCGCTGGATGGTCCTGGCAGCGGATCCATTGCGCTCTACCTCGACAGCATTCTCCAAGAGATCCGCCTGTCGCCAGCGGGTCCCCCCCTGGCCACGGTGTACATCGGTGGCGGCACCCCGTCCCTGCTGACGGCGGATCAGGTGGGAGGCCTGCTCGCGGCCCTGACTGACCGTTTCGGCCTGCAACAAGGGGCGGAGGTCACGTTGGAGATGGATCCAGCCAGCTTCGCGCTCGACGACCTTTCGGCCCTGGTTCGCCACGGTGTGAACCGGGTGAGTCTTGGTGGGCAGAGTTTCGATGATGGTGTGCTCGCTGCTCTGGGGCGCCGACATCGCCGCAAGGATGTGCTGGAGGCCTGCCGCTGGATGCAGCGCTTTCTTCAGGATGGACGTCTACGCAGCTGGAGCCTGGATCTGATCCGCAATCTCCCCGACCAGGATGATGCGGCCTGGGCTGCAACCCTTTCGGAGGCCGTGGCGCTGCAGGCGCCCCACCTTTCGATCTACGACCTCAGCATTGAGCCTGGCACCGTGTTCGCCAGGCGCGAGCAGCAGGGCACGCTCAGGCTTCCCGATGAGGACGGTGCCGCCGATCGAATCGCGTTCACGACGCAGCGTCTTTTCGAGGCGGGGTACTGCCGCTACGAGATTTCCAATTACTCCTGGCCGGGGCATGCCTCGCGCCACAACCGCGTGTACTGGAGTGGTGCGGGGTGGTGGGCCTTTGGCCTTGGCGCCACCAGTGCCCCCTGGGGTGAGCGATTCGCCAGGCCGCGCATCCGCGAGGCCTATGCCCTGTGGCTCGAGCAGCAACAGCAGGAAGGGCCCCATACCTCGCTGCTGCGGGAGAGCGCACAGCCGCTCAGCCTCGAAGACCGGCTGTTGGTGGGGCTACGCCGCCGGGAGGGGGTGGATTTGCTGCAGCAGGCCTTGGCCAGTGGTTGGAGTGCCCAGCGCTGTGCCGTGCATCTTCCAGAGCTGGAACAGCGTTGGCAGGTGTTCCTCGCTCAGGGCTTGCTGGAGCAACAAGGGCGCCGTTGGCGACTCACAGACCCCCTTGGTATGGCCCTCAGCAATCAGATCCTGGTGGAGGTTGTGCAGTGGTGGGATCGGCTCCCGGCTGTCGCTGTTCCTCCAGCCAGCACCGAAGCGCCTCAATGCCCAGAGTCCTCCCCTCAAGGCGGGCAGGACTGAAGGGGGGTTGCCGGGGGGTGAGACCCAGCAGGTCAGCGGTCACGCTCACCTGACCATCGCAGTTCTGCCCGGCACCGATTCCGATCACAGGGATCGCCAGGTCTCGCCGCAGGTGACCAGCCAGGGCTTCGGGCACGTGCTCCAGAACCATTGCAAAGCAACCGGCCTTCTCCAGTTCCGAAGCCTGGAGCCGTAACCGTTCCTGGCTCACGGGATCCTTCGCCTGGCGGCGGTACCCCAGTTGATGCACCGATTGGGGGGTCAGTCCGAGGTGGCCCATCACAGGAATCCCCATGCGCACCAGCCGCTCGATCACCTGCACCACTTCCGGCTCGGCGCCTTCCAGTTTCACGCCGCCTGCGCATGAATGCTTGAGCAGGTGTCCTGCAGCGGCCACGGCACGGTCGAGACCGCACTGGTAGCTGAGAAAAGGCAGATCGGTGATCACCAATGGCTGCTCAGAGGGGGGCTTGCTCAAGCCACGGCAGACCGCCTGGGTGTGGAGCAGCATCTGCTCAAGAGTCACGGGCAAGGTGGTGGCGTGCCCAAGGCTCACCATGGCCAGAGAGTCCCCCACCAGCACGATGTCAGCACCGGCTTCTTCAACGACAGAAGCGCTCAGGGCATCCCAGGCCGTGAGCATCGTGATGGTGCGGCCGGATTGTTTGAACCGGATCAGATCCGAGGCTCTCAACCTCTTCCTCTAGGCAGCGGGAGTCCATTGCTAACATCCGAAGTGACTCGGACCCATGCGGTTCAGACGCCCAAACCTGGTCAGATCCGGAAGGCAGCAGCCACACGGGATGCTCGGGACAGGCGTGGATTCCGGGTCACCCCTTTTCAAACACTGCAGAGCCGTTGTGCGAGCTCTGCAGTGGCTCAACGTCAGTCCGTTGGATCCTGACGGGATTGGCGCTGCCGCAGAAACTCGGGAATCCTGGCCCCAGCGTCCGAGGGTTCAGGGGATGCATATGCAGAGGGTGCGGCCTGAGGAATGCTGCGTTCGCTGCGATAGGGCTGACCGTTTTCGAACCCCGTGGCAATCACAGTCACGTGAATCTCCCCTTCGAGAGCCTCATCCACCACAGCACCCACGATGATGTTGGCTTCGGGATCCACCACGTCGTAGATCACTTCGGACGCACTGGTCATGTCCTCGAGGGTCATGTCACGACCGCCGCTGATGTTGATCACGCATCCCTTGGCGCCATCGATCCGAGCTGCCTCAAGCAGTGGGCTGTTGATCGCGGTCTGGGCCGCTTCGATGGCCCGGGAGCGTCCTGATCCAACGCCGATGCCAAGCAGGGCTGTGCCGGCTTCGGTCATCACCGAACGCACGTCGGCGAAATCCACATTCACAAGGCCTGGGCAGGTGATGATGTCGCTGATTCCCTTCACGCCCATCCGCAGCACATCGTCCGCGCTGCGAAACGCTTCCTGAAGAGGAGCACCTGCGATCGCATCCCTGAGCCTGTCATTGGGGATCACAATCAGGGTGTCCACGTGCTCTGCCAGGCGAGCGATGCCCTCATCAGCCTGACGCATGCGCCGGCGACCTTCGAAACCAAACGGTTTGGTGACAATGCCAACGGTGAGAGCGCCACTTTCCTTGGCGACCTCGGCAACAACGGGAGCCGCTCCGGTGCCGGTTCCTCCGCCCATTCCGGCAGCGATGAACACCAGGTCAGCACCCTGGATGGCTTGCTGGAGATCGGCGCGGGATTCCTCAGCCGCTTTCTGGCCGATGTTGGGATTGCCACCAGCGCCCAGGCCCCTGGTGAGGGTTTGACCAAGTTGAACCCGGTGTTCCGCGGATGACTGGATCAGGGCTTGGGCATCCGTGTTCAGCACGCGATAGGCGACACCCTCGAGGTCACTCATGATCATGCGATTGACGGCATTGCTGCCACCACCGCCCACGCCGATCACCTCAATCCGGGCTGACTGACTGGGAAGAATCCCTTCAACCGCTGGAGACGACGACATCTGACCGTTCACCATCTCCATGGTTCGTGCTGACCCGTTGAGCTGCGAGTGCATTATGTCCCTGCGAGTGACGATCGCTGAAGGTCTGGACACACTCGGTTTCCTTGGGCGAGAGCGCAACCGGTGGTCAGGATTCGCTCGCTTTCTTGGCTGCTTTGGCCGGCAATTGCAGCTCGGGCTTGCTTGGATCTGAAAGATCAATGCTGGTGTCGTTCTGACCACGCAGCTGGGCCGGAAGGCTGCGCGTCAATTGCACCACGGTGTTGAGCTGTTGGTCCAGCAAGGCTCCGTTGGAGCCGAGTTTCACGAGGCCGAGGGAGGTTGTGCGCAGGCTGAGATCACCATCGGGAGCGATGTGGATCACCTGCAAGGGGCTGCCGAGCTGATCCCTTTGCTCGAGCAGCTTGGCGATGGTTGAGCGCCGGCTTGGGATCCAGCCCAGCACGCGTACAGCACTGGTCGGTGCCTCGCCCTGGCGCGCCACGGTCAGGGGCATCCAGCGCCCGTCGCGATCCACCATGCCCTGCTCCGTTCCCCCCGCTCCCCGTCGCGTGGCGGCGGCGATCGGGCGTCGATCTTGCAGTTCCACCTCCAAGCCTGGCGGCAGCAACCGCCGATGCACGGTCACCGACTGCACGGGCAGTTCAGCCATCAGGCGACGTTCGAGCGTGCTCGGTTTCAACGACAGCAGCGGAAGTGGAAACCGCAGCCCTGCGGCTTTGGCGACGTTGCCAGGGCCTAGGCGATCACTGCCAACGACTTGGAGTTGGTCGATGGAGCGCAGCGTCCAGCCAGCACTGAGGAGAATCCAGGCCAAAGCAGAGGCAGATCCGCTGAAAACAATGATTCTCCAGGCCTGAATCAACTGGTCTCGCCGTCGCTCTTGCCGCAGGCGCCTGCGGCGTTCAACGCTTGGAGGCAGCGGTCCTGCGGCCTTCGATACCCGACGCTGGCTGGATTGGGTCTGACTGCGGGGCATCAGAGGTCACAGCGGGCCTTGGCCATCAGCTGTTCCATCCAGCGACGGGCCCGTTCCGCATCCGAGAAAGGAACGTCCATCTGTTGCCCTTCTCCGATCAAACGCAGACGGCATTGGCCCTGGGATTCATCCGAGAGCGGTGTGTCTCCCGAGGCCAGCGACATCAGCTCAACCAGTTCCAGGGTCTTGATCACAAACCGACCCTCTTCTCGGAAACTTCCGGCGTGAAAACTGCTCCAGCTGAGTTCACCCTCCTTGAGGCGGGCTGCTCCGCAACCATCGAGTTTGGCCAGCTCCGACGACTGACTCCATTGCCTGAACAGGGACTGCCTGCGACGTTCGAGCCAACCCAAGGCGGCCAGCAACACGAACACCAGCAGCAGTGGAAGCCAGAGCAGTCCGTGCATCATCGCCGCGTCACCAGCATCAATCGACTCATTCTTGCGCCGTATCGACCAGCTCTGCCACCAATTGCGGCAATGGGATACCTGAGGCGGCCCAGAGCGTGGGATACATGCTCTGGGAGGTGAAGCCCGGCAGGGTGTTGATTTCATTGAGCCAGATCTCGCCCGAGGTTTCGTCGTAGAACACGTCCACGCGGGCCTGGCCAAAGGCATGCACGGCATGGCAAGCCCGGATGGCCATGGCCTGGATCTGCTGGCTCACCAAGGCTGGGAGAGGCGCGGGAATCAGCGTGTGACTGCGCCCCTCGGTGTACTTGGTCTCATAGTCGTACCAATCGGCGTCAAAGCGAATCTCCCCCACCACGGAGGCCCGCAGATGCCGACGCCCCAACACGGCACATTCCAGTTCTCTGGCGTTCACGCCCTGTTCAACGAGCAGCCTGGGGTCGAGTGCGGCCGCCTGGTGCAAGCCCGCCAGCAGCTCATCTCTGTTGTTCGCTTTGGTGATGCCCACCGATGAACCCAGGTTGGCGGGTTTGACGAAACAGGGGTAACCCAGCTCCTGCTCCACGCGGGTCAGCAGCTGCTCCAGTCGCTCCGGATCCTCCAGGTCGGCGGCAGTCAGGCCCATGTAGGGAACCTGGGACAGACCAGCGGCAGCAAAGGCGGCCTTCATCGCCAGTTTGTCCATTCCCACTGCCGACCCGAGCACCCCGGAGCCCACGAAGGGTTTGTTCATCAGCGTGAACAGACCCTGCACCGTTCCGTCTTCCCCGTTGGGACCGTGCAGCACTGGGTACCAGAGGTCCACGCTGTCGGGATCCACCGGCCAGTGACGCAGTCCCGGAGCAGGCAGAGGCTGGGGGAGCTCATGGGCGTCGAGGGCCTTGTTCTGCTCCAGTGCACGTTCGGCCACCGCCGGGCCCCACCAGCGACCCTCGCGATCGATGTAATGCGGAATCACGGCGAACCGCTCCTGATTCTCCGGGGCGCTGAACGCCTCGATCACCGTGCGGGCCGATCGAATCGACACGGCATGTTCGCCGGATGCTCCTCCGAACACCACGCCAACGCGGAGAAGGGATGTCGGCATGGGAGCGGTGTCGGTGCGTCGGGTTGCCCCGCAACGTATCAGCAGTTCAGAGGAGTGCCACTGAGGGAGAAGGAACGCACGGCATCGATGTGCACGTTCACCAGATCACCGGCCTGATACCGCCGGTCGTCAGCTCCGGTTGCACTGAAGAAGGTAAGTCTGTTGGTGCGGGTGCGACCCATCAACTGGGAGGGATCTTTGGGGTTGATGCCTTCAGCCAGCACCTCTTCCACGCGGCCGGCGTAGCGCCCGTTGCGTTCCCGCGCGCAGCGTTCCACCAGGGCATTGATTTCCCTGAGACGCTCCACTTTGATGTCTTCAGGCAGCTGGTTGTCCCAATCGGCGGCAGGGGTGTTGGGCCGCGGTGAATAGGCGGCCGTGTTCACCTGGTCGAAGCCGATCTCTTCGATCAGGGCCAGGGTGCGCCTGTATTGGGCATCGGTTTCACCCGGGAAGGCCACGATCACATCGGCGCTCAACGAGGCATCGGGCATGCGCTCGCGGATTCTGTCGATGATGCGCCTGTAGCGCTCCACGGTGTAGCCCCGGGCCATGGCTCTCAGCACATCGTTATCACCGCTTTGAAAGGGGATGTGGAAGTGCTCGCAGAGTTTGGGCAGGTCGGCGCAGGCATCGATCAGTCGATCGGTGAAATAGCGGGGATGACTGGTGGCAAAGCGGATCCGCTCCAGGCCCTCCACGTCGTGGACGTGATGGAGCAGATCGGTGAGGGTGTGCTGGCGGCGTCCTTCGGGGGTGATGCCTGGCAGATCGCGCCCATAGGCGTCGATGTTCTGCCCCAACAGGGTGATCTCCTTGAAGCCCTGGGCCGCGAGCCCCTCCATCTCAAGCTTGATGGCGTCTGGAAGCCGTGACTGCTCCTTGCCGCGAACAGAAGGAACCACGCAGTAGGTGCAGCGCTCGTTGCAGCCGTAAATCACATTCACCCAGCCGCAGATGCTGCTGTCGCGCCGGGCGGTGGTGATGTCTTCAAGAATGTGGTGCTCTTCGGTGGCCACCACTTGCTGGCCGCTGTCCACTTGCTGCAGAAGCGTTTCGAGGCGGTTGGCGTGCTGGGGCCCCATCACCAGGTCGAGCTCCGGCACCCGCCTGAGCAGCGATTCACCTTCCTGCTGCGCCACACAGCCTGCCACCACCAAAGTGAGATTCGGATTCGTGCGTTTGCGTTGCGCCTGGCGTCCCAGGTAGCTGTACACCTTCTGCTCCGCGTTATCGCGGATGGTGCACGTGTTGTAGAGCACCAGATCGGCATCCAGCTCGGCACTCGCCTCTCGGTAGCCCATGGATTCAAGAATCCCAGCCATGCGCTCGGAATCGGCCTTGTTCATCTGGCAGCCGAAGGTGGTGATCCAGTAGCTGCCACGCTCCCGGCTCGGCAGCATTGCGGTGGTGGGCGAGGCGGTCACGGTCAAGGCAGAGAGCCGTCCGAAGGATCGGCGGTGTCGAACGCTGCTTTCAGTGTCGGATACGGCGGTGCTGTGCCAGCTTGTGGATTGGTGCTCGCGGGCCATGGGCTGGAGTCTGCGTCGATTTCCGCTCACCAAGGCGGTCCCTCTGGCGATCAGCAGGGGAACCACGTCTGTCGTGGAACGCCTGGAACTTCGCCTAAACCATGGCGGAACTGTGGGGTTCGGCGAAACCGGCGGGCTGGATACGGGCCATCGCGCCTATGCGCTGGAGGCCATCGAGGCTGAACTCCAGGCTCTGTTGCCCACCTTGGAGTCCTTGAACCCTGAGGACCGTCATTCCATCGAACCTTGGCTGGCCCCCCTGTCTCCGCCGGCACGGTGTGCTGTGGATCTGGCCCTCTGGGACTGGTGGGGTCGGCAGCTGGGGCAACCGATCTGGAAACTGTTTGCGTTGGATGGCACCAGGGGGGTGGCCACGAGCGTCACCCTTGGTCTGGCCTCTGTTGAGAAGGTTCTGGAGCGCCTTCAGCGCTGGTGGCGTCAGATGCCGGCCACCCGAATCAAGCTCAAGCTCGGCAGTCCGGAGGGGCTCGAGCATGACCGCGCCCTGTTGCAGGCCGTGGCCATCGCCCTGGACGAGCGCTCTCAGCGGATGGCCGTGGCCCACGAACTTCAGGTGGATGCCAACGGAGGCTGGACGCTGGAGCAGGCCAAGGCGATGCAGGTGGACCTGGAGCAGGCGGGGGTGGTGTTGCTCGAGCAACCTCTGCCCGCTCGTCTTGATCCAGAGGAGGATCTGCAGGGATTTGCAGCGCTGCGTCCGTTCTGCAATCTGCCCTTGGTGGCCGATGAAAGCTGTTGGGATCTCAAGGATCTGCTGCGCTTGGCTCCCCATGTGGATGGCGTCAATCTCAAGCTGCTCAAGACCGGTGGTCTCACGGAGGCCTGGCTGATGGCCCAGGTGGCGGAGCGGCTTGATCTGGATCTGATGGTGGGCTGCTATTCCGACAGCACGTTGCTGAATGCCGCTGCAGCGCAGTTGCTGGCCTGCATCCGCTGGCCTGATCTCGACAGTCACCTCAATCTGGTGGATGACCCTTACAGCGGATTGCCGCTCAAGGGGGATCAACTTCTGCCTCCGCACGGATCCGGATTGGGCGTTGCACCGCTGGAGGCCTCCTGATGCTTGCTGATCAGGATCCCGTGGTGCTGCTTCAGCACGCCGGTCTCAACAGCCTCACCGGCAAAACCGGATTGGCGATGTTGCGGCATCGACGCGGACCGATCGTTGCGGTGATTGATCCAGACCATGCTGGCCAGTGCTTGGAGACGGTGACCGGGATTTCCAGGTCTGTTCCTGTGGTGAAGGATCTGGCTGAGGCTCTCCCCTTTCGACCGTCTGTGGCCGTGGTGGGCCTCGCTCCCTCCGGTGGGGTGCTGCCGGAGGCGCTGAGGTCGGATGTGTTGCAGGCTCTCAAGGCGGGACTGTCGGTGGCCAGTGGGTTGCATACCCACCTGGCGGATGATCCGGAGCTCAGTGCGGCGATTCGGCCTGGACGCTGGATCTGGGATCTCCGCTGTGAGCCCAAGGGACTGAGGGTTGCGCAGGCCAGGGCTGCCGCGTTGCCCTGCAAGCGCGTGCTGGCCGTTGGCACCGACATGGCCGTGGGCAAGATGAGTGCTTGCCTGGCGGTGCATGAGGCGGCGCTCCGCGCCGGCGTGTGCTCAGCTTTTGTGGGCACCGGCCAGGCCGGGATCCTGATCAGCGGCAGCGGTGTTCCCTTGGATGCGATACGGGTGGATTACGCCGCTGGAGCGGTGGAAGCCGCGGTGATGGATGCCGCCTCAACGCTGCCTGACACGGGGCTGGTGCTGGTGGAAGGGCAGGGATCGCTCTGCCATCCCGGGTCGACGGCCACCCTGCCCCTTCTGCGCGGTAGCCAGCCCACAGCCCTTTTGCTGGTGCATCGCGCCCAGCAGAGCTGCATTCATCGTCTGCCGGAGATTGCCCTTCCTCCCTTGGGGGATCTCATTCAGCTTTGTGAGGGGCTTGCGTCGATCGGTCGTCCGCAAGACGCAGGACCTCCACCCAGGGTGCGAGCGGTGGCCCTGAACACCGCACACCTGAGCGATGCGGAGTGTGAGCGTTCCAGCGCAGAACTCAGCGAAACGTTGTCGCTGCCTTGCGTTGATCCGATCCGACAGGGAGCTGATGCTCTGCTCAAAGCCCTGTTGGCTTCATGAATCATGGAATGAAAGGGCGAGCGAGGGGATTCGAACCCCCGAATAGCGGCGCCACAAGCCGCTGCCTTAACCACTTGGCGACGCCCGCCGCGTCGGTAAGAATCTACCAATCCGCCCCCCAGGCCCTGCGTACGTCCTCCGTCCATCGGCGCTGGTCTCCGGCCACTGCGATTGCCATGGCGCTTTTGCTTGGTGGAAGCGTGACCGCCTTGGCTGTCACCAACCCCACCAAGGAGGAGTACGGCGCTCATGCCGGCACCCAGCTGGTCGGTCTGGCGACCGACGAGCTTTGCTCGCAGCGCACGCTCCCCTTGGTGCTGCAGCTCTGGATTAAAGACTGCCCCCGCTTGATCGCCGACCAGGAGGCTGCGCTGGCGTCGCTGGCCAACCAGTTCACACGGCGCTGGAATCTGGGCGTGGCCAGTGTCTTTGTGACCACGGTGGGGGGACAGGACCTGCTGCCCACCTTGCGTCTTCCCCGTTACTCCGTCACGACCTTGGGGGTCGCGGGTCGGTTTTTGGTCCTGCAGACCCAGTCGGATTCTGGAGACTTGGAATGAGCGGGCAAGCCGCTGGATCTCTGCGCAGCCGCTGCCCGGTCAGCCTTGTTGATTGGCCTGCTGGCGTAGCAGCAGAGCGGCCTGCCGACGGCCTGCTGTCCGTAGAGCTGCGTTGGCTGGAGGGCCGAATCACCTCCGTCTTGCCTGTCGCCGACGCCCAGGGCCTGGTGCTGCCCCGCCTGGTCGAGCCCCATGGCCATCTCGATAAGGCCTTCTCCTGGTCCGACTTCCCAAATCCAACAGGGACGTACGCCGGAGCGATGGACGCCAACATGCGCGAACATCGCACGCGCACGGCTGAGCGGGTTCATGAGCGCAGTGAGCGAGCGCTGGCCTTGGCCTGGCGCCATGGCCTGCGGGCCATTCGCTCGCATATCGACAGTTTGGGGCCAGGGGCCGCCTGCAGCTGGGAGGTGCTGACAAGCGCGCGTCAGCGCTGGAAGGGGCGCATTGAGCTCCAGCTGGTGGCGCTCGTACCCATCGCCCATTGGTCCACTCCGGAGGGAGAGCATCTGGCCTCCCAGGTTGCAGCGGCCGGAGGCGTGATCGGTGGTGTGATCGAACCACCTTGTCGGGGCAGGGCCCCCCGCCAGGCGCTGCGACGGCTTCTGGCACTGGCGGAGCGCCATGGCTGCCCCGTTGATCTGCACATCGATGAGGCGTCGGAGCATCCTGCGGCCGGGGTTCGGCAACTGCTGCGGGTCCTGCGCACGATGACGGTGTCGGTGCCGATCACCTGCAGCCATGCCAGCAGCCTTTCGCTGCTGAATCCAGCCTCCCTGCAGCGTTTGGGGGTGCGGATGGCAGAGCATCAGTTACGGGTGGTGGCTCTGCCACTCACCAATGGATGGCTGCTCGGGCGTCGCGGGCAGGCCACACCACTGCAAAGGCCCCTCGCTCCGATTCGCCAGTTGCGTGATTGCGGTGTGTGTGTGGCCGTGGGGGGAGACAACGTGCAGGATCCCTGGTTTCCAGGCGGGAACCTGGACCCCCTGGCCTTGATGGCCATGGGTGTTCCCCTGGCTCAGCTGGCTCCCTGGGATGACGAGGGGATGGCTCCGTTCAGCACGGATGCCGCCCGTTTGCTGGACTTGGCTTGGGATGGAGTCTTTCGCCCAGGTGCTCCTGCGGATCTGATCCATGTGCCCACCGGTGGCTGGCCCGAACTGCTCTCGGCTCCTCCCCAGCGCCAGGTGCTGGCGGGTGGCGTCTGGGTCCAGGATTGAACGTGCGTTCCCTTGATCGTGACGTCCATGGTTCCTGAGATGTTGCGTGCGGAACTGGCGGCGGTGCCAGATCTCACCCTGCTTGAGCGGCCCGAAGATCTGGATCGCTACTCCAAAGACGCTTACGACTACTCACCGGTGTTGCGGGAGCGGCTGGCGTCCTGTCGGGCTGCGCTGGTGGTGCGCCCAGACACGGTGGAGGCTGTGGCCGCTGTGGCTGCGGCGTGCTGTCGTCATGGCATTGCGCTCACCCTCAGGGGCGCCGGCACCGGCAACTACGGACAGAGCGTCCCCCTCGAGGGAGGGGTGGTGATGCTGATGGGACGTCTGCGTGCGGTTCGCAGGATTGAGGCGACCACCGGCGTCGTCACGGTGGAATGCGGCTGTCTCCTCAAAGATCTCGATCAGATGCTGCGAGGGCATGGCCGTCAGCTGCGCCTGTTGCCCAGTACATGGCGCAGTGCCACGATCGGTGGCTTCATCGCCGGCGGCTCCGGCGGAATCGGTTCGGTGCGCTGGGGGTTTCTGCGCGATCCAGGTCACCTGCTCGGTCTTGAGGTGGTGACGATGGAGCCGGAGCCCAAACGCCTCCAGTTGGAGGCCGCCGAGGCGGAGGCGTTGAATCACGCCTACGGGACCAACGGGATCATCACCGCACTCACGCTCGCCACCGCCCCTGCGGTTGCTTGGCAGGAAATGGTGATCGACTGCGTTGACTGGCCATCCGCTGTGGAGCTGGCGCAACGCTGCTGCGGATCAGCGTTGGATCTCCACCTCTGCACCGTGCTGGAGGCTGACGTGGTGGCTCAGTTACCGGCCTGGGATGTCCCGGAGACAAAAGCGGATCGTGTGCTCCTGCTGGTGGCTCCTGATGCGGTGAGCACGGTGGAGCAGTTGGCGGCCGACTGTGGTGCGGCCGTGGTGTTTTCCGAGGCGGAACAGCACCATGCCGGCCATGGCCTGCGGGAGCTGACCTGGAACCACACCACCCTGCATCTGCGCCAGCACGACCCCGACTGGACTTACCTGCAGATGCTGCTTCCCCAACCGGAACTGGACTGCCTGCATGCGCTGAAGCAAACCTGGGGCGGGGATGTGCTCATTCACCTGGAAGCTGTGCGACAGCAGGGTGTTCAGCGGCTTGCGGCCCTGCCACTCGTGCGCTGGCGCGGGGCGGATGCGTTGGAGCGTTTGATGCAACAGTGCCGCGACCTTGGGGCGCTGATTTTCAACCCGCACGTGCTCACCGTGGAGGGCGGAGGGCTCGGCGTTGTGGATGGCGATCAGGTGGCCGCAAAGCAACGCTTGGATCCAGCAGGTCTGCTCAACCCCGGGAAGCTCGGCGGATTCAGCAGCTGAGGCTGTCGCGGGTGAGCACGCCGGTGGTGGGGTTCACACCTTCGGCCTCCTGGCAGAGCCTGCGCTGGTCATCCCGGTCCAGCAGGGCGTCGCTGAAATCAGCTCCATCCACCTGAGCGCCGGCAAAGCTGCTTCCGGAAGCGATCACCCCGATCAAGACGGCATCTCGCAGGTCCGTTCCGGTGAAATCCGCACGATCCATGAGGGCATCACTGAGGTCGGCGCCATGGAAGTTGGCATCGGCAAAGGCACCCTGGGTGAAGATGGCCCCCTGCAGATTGGCCCCGCTGAAATCAGCGCCCTTGCCCGCCGCGCCGGCAAAAGAGGTGTTGCTGAGGGCCTGATTATGAAAATCAACGCCGTTTTGATTGGTCAAGGTGTAGTCCACCCGTTCCTGAAACAAGGCTCTGTCCTGAAGGCCAACCCCGGCTGAGGTGTCCAGCGCCATGGCGGGATCGCACAGGACGGCGATCACCAGGGTGATGGCGGTGATGAGTTTCAGCAGCGAGGGCATGAACGACGGGCTCGGCATCGGTTCACTCTGCCTGCAGCTGATGCGTCTCCAGCAGATGACCGATCAGGTACAACGAACCAGCCACCACCGGGGCTGCCTGGGGCCAGCCGTCGTGTTCGAGTTGGTGGAAGGCCTCTGTGGCATTGGCGGCGCCCCTGAGCTGGTGGGCGAGCTCCGGAGCGGCATGCTGCAGCTGCTCCAAGCTCCAGCTGCGGTGCTCGGGAACGGGAATGATCCAGGCCTGATCCTTGGGCTGAAGCAGGTGCTTGAGCATGGCCGGGGCCTGTTTGTGGGCCTGGATCGCCAGCACCCAGCTCTGCGCTTGATCGGCAGCTCTCCAGCGGCAACGCTCCTTGGCCAAGGCGGCGGCAGCGGGCGGATTGTGGGCTCCATCAACGCGCAGGCGCCGGCCCTGCCATTGCATCCACTGAAGTCGGCCCGGCCAGCGCGCTGCCGCAAAGCCCTTGCGCATGGCAGCGACGCTGATGCTCTCGCTGGCATCGCCACCGATCCATTCCAGAGCAGCTCTGGCCACGGCGGCATTGCTCCGCTGCAGTTCTCCGGGCAGCCCGAGCGTCCAATCGTTGGCCAGCGGTTCCACCCAGCGCAAACTGGCGTTCACAGCTGCAGCCGTGCGCTCCAGCACGCGCTGCACCTCCGGGAGCTGTGCCGCACTCACCACATGGCTTCCTGGAGGAATGGCCGCGGCTTTCTCGGTTGCGATCGCCTCCAGGGTGGTTCCGAGATGTTCCCTGTGGTCCAGGCCGATGGCACCGATCGCGATCAGGGGGCGATGGGGATGGGCTGTGGTGGCATCCAGCCGGCCTCCCAGACCGGCCTCCAGCACCAACCAGTCGGGGCGTTGGGCTTCAAAGTGCACCAGGGCTGCACAGATCAGCTGTTCGAAGGGGGTGAGCCGGCAGGTGGTCACCACCGGCTGCAGTCCCTGCAGCAGGCTGCGCAGCTCCTCGATGGTGATCAGTTGGTCGTTCACGCGGATGCGTTCGCACCAGCTCAGCAGGTGGGGCGAGACGGTGAGGCCTGAGCGCAGTCCCGCGGCGATCAGGCCGTGATGAATGAAGCAGGCGATGGATCCCTTGCCATTGGTCCCCACCACTTGCACTGCGGGGACCGCCGCTGCCGGATGCTGCAGTTCCTTCAGGGCCTCCTGCATGCGCTGGAGGGAGAGGTCCATCCCCCGGAGATCGAAGCGCGGCAGCAGATCATCCAGATCATCTCGGCTGGATCCAGGCTGGAGTGGATTCACATCAGATGCTGGAGAGCCCGATCCAGTCGGGTCAGCAAGCTCTGGATTTCCCTCGGTCCAATCACCAGCGGGGGCACCATGCGCACCACCGCGGCGCCGGCAGGCACCAGCAGCAGTTGCTCTTCAAGGGCGGCCTTCACCACATCGGCGGCTGAATATCCGCAGGTGTCGCGAAGAACCAAACCCTGCAGCAGTCCCCAGCCACGGCATCCCGCCAGGTGGTCGGGATAGCGCTCCACGAGGTGATTCAGACCGTCCTGCAATTGCTGTCCCCGCATCTGGACGTTCTTCAGTAGGTCGCGGCGCTGCAGTTCGCTGGCCACCGTGAGACCCGCACGGCAGGCGAAGGGATTGCCTCCAAAGGTGCTGGCGTGATCACCGGGTTCGAACACATCAGCGTGCTCACTCACCAGCAGGGCGCCGATCACGTGTCCACCGCCAAGCCCTTTGGCCAGGGTGAGAGCATCCGGTGTGACACCGAGTTGTTGGTAGCCCCAGAGCGTGCCGGTGCGGCCCATGCCCACCTGCACCTCATCGAAGATCAGCAGGATGTCGCGCTCGCTGCAGAGTTTGCGGATGCGCTGCATCACAGCGGGATCGCCTGGATTCACACCGCCTTCGCCTTGAAGTGGCTCGATCAGAACAGCCGCCACCTTCGGGCCGTTGTGCTCCAGCTGCATCAGCAGCTGCTCAAAGGCGTCGCCGTCGTTGTAGGGGAAGAATTCGAATCCTTCCACCATGGGTTCGAACCCTTGGTGATACCGCGGTTGACCGGTGGCACTCACGGCAGCCAGCGTTCGGCCATGAAAACTGGCCGATGCCGTGATGATGACGGGCCGGTCGATTCCGCGGCGCTGGTGGCCGTGCTTGCGGGCCAGTTTGATGGCGGCTTCGTTGGCTTCGGCACCTGAATTGCAGAAGAACACGCTGTCCGCGCAGCTGTTGGCCACCAGCCACTGCGCCAGTTGTTCCTGTTCGGGAATTTGGTAAAGATTGGAAACGTGCTGCAGCGTGCGCAGCTGACGGGTGAGGGCACGCCGCAGGACTCGATCGCTGTGGCCGAGGGTGCAGGTGGCAATTCCTGCAACGGCATCGAGGTGGCGACGGTTCTGGTCATCCCACACCCAGCAACCCCGCCCCTTCACGAGGGACAAGGGAAAGCGGTTGTAGGTGCCCATCACCGCTGTGGACTTCGAATCAGCCTTGGGCTCCACCATGACGCTGTGCGATCGGTTCTCCGTTCGGGAGATTGAGCAGATCAGTCTCTCAGCGCCCGGTGCGATTCGCTGGAGGTGAAGTAGGAGCGGTGGGACTTGAACCCACATGCCCGAAGGCGCTCGATTTTGAGTCGAGTCCGTCTACCAATTCCGGCACGCTCCCCCGTTCATGACCTTAAGCGACCACCCCGTGCCCTCTGGTCAGGGCAGGTGCCGTTCGAGCACCGCACCGCAGGCACGCAGTTTGGCTTCGATTCCGGCATAACCCCGATCGAGATGGTTAAGGCCACTCACCTGGCTGCTGCCTCGAGCCACGAGGCCTGCAAGAACCATGGCAGCCGCTGCCCTGAGATCCGTGCCGTTCACTGGGGCAGCACTGAGGCTCGGGACACCCTCAACAATGGCGGTGCTCCCCTGGATGCGGATGGCTGCGCCCATCCTCTGCAGCTCGGCCACGTGTTGCATCCTGTTTTCGTAGATCTTCTCGGTGATCACGCTCGTGCCAGAAGCCGTGGCCAGCAGCGCCATGAAGGGAGCCTGTAGATCCGTGGGAAAACCGGGGAAGGGCTGGGTGGTGATGTCCACGCCCTTGATCGTTCCAGGGGTGATCGTGATGCCGTCCCCGTCGATCTCAAGCTCACAGCCACAGTCCCGCAGTTTCTGCAGCACAGCATTCAGATGCTCGGGCACAACCGGTGCAACCCGCAGCCGGGAACGGGTGATGGCCGCTGCGAGCAGAAAGGTTCCAGCCTCGATGCGATCAGGAATCACGGAGTACTCACACCCGTGCAAGGCCTCCACCCCGTGAATCGTGATTGTGGGACCACCCGCGCCGGTGATGCGCGCCCCCATGGCATTGAGGAGGTTGGCAAGATCCTGAACCTCAGGCTCCTGAGCAGCGTTTTCAATCACGCTGGTGCCTTCAGCCAGAGTCGCGGCCATCAGGATTGTTTCCGTGGCGCCCACGCTCGGGCAGTCCAACACGATGGACGCCCCTTTGAGCCGCTTGCCCTCGCCGGGAACGGCCGCTGTGACGACACCGTGCTCCACGGAGACCGATGCGCCCAAGGCTTTCAAACCGCGGATGTGCTCCACTACAGGCCGTGCGCCGATGCGGCAGCCGCCAGGGAGGGGCACCTTGGCGTACCCCATCCGGGCGAGGATGGAACCAATCGCAAAAAAGCTGGCCCTCAGCCCATTCACTAGGTCGTAGGGGGGTTCGGCGCTTGTGAGATGGGACGCCTCGAGTTCGACAGTTTCTGAGCGGCGATGAACCTTCACTCCAAGGGACACCAGGATGTTTTCCATCCCGTCGATGTCGGTGAGGGGTGGAACGTTGTGAAGAGTGAGACGTTCAGCCGTGAGCAGGGAGGCCGTCATCAACACCAGGGCTGAGTTCTTGGCTCCACTGACCTTCAGTTCTCCCTGAAGACTGTGTCCACCATCGATTGCGAGGTGCGGCTTGAGAATGTCCTGAGACGGAGGCGCCGCGGTCGTCATTCCTCGCTTTCTTGCGGAAGTCGCCCCATCTTGACGAGATCGCCTGAGACCGTCTAGACGGCCGGCGCTCAAACTGGCTTGATCACGCCTGGAGAGGTGGCCCTTCGATGACCTATGGTCATTTGGTCGCCTACGCGACACACGCCAGCGGATGTGGCGGAATTGGTAGACGCGCTAGTTTCAGGTACTAGTGGCAGCAATGTCGTGGGAGTTCAAGTCTCCCCATCCGCACTATGTTGTTAGAGCTAGAGCCTCTAACTGCTGACCATGATCGTACTGAAGATTTCCAACTCTTCTGAGGTGGTGGCGGCGAAGGTTGGCAAGTTCCTTGAGTTTTTAACTCCCGATTCCGTTGATGTGTCTGCGGTTGAGGATCAGGTGATCAAAAAAATGGTTGAGAATCTCGCCGCCGAAGGACTGAAAGGTGAGATCGCTGCTGTCAATGGTTTGGATATTGATGGATCAGATCTGGCGATTCACGAAGGCATGAAGGTGCGGAAGCACACCAGCTTCTGACGTGCCAGTGATTGCAGGGGCTGAGGGTGAGCCGATTTCGAGTCGGCGCAATCCCCTGATCAAACGCATTCGCTCGTTGCAGAGCAAGGCCGGTCGGGAGAGTGAGCAGTGCGTGTTGCTCGAGGGAACGCATCAGGTGCAGGAGCTGCTCGCCCAGGGCGAGGCGTGGACCGACCCCCTGTCTGTTTTGGTCACGCCGCTCTGGCTTCAGCGCCATCGGGACTTGCTGGCCCAGTTGCCAGGACCGGTTCAGGTGCAGTTGATGACGCCCGAAGCGCTCGGAGCTGCTCTGACCACCGTGCACCCCGACGGAGTCGCCTGTCTCTGGCCGCTCAAGTCTTTGCCGGCCGCAGGTCCCCACCCAAACTTTGTTCTTGCCCTCGATCGCCTGCAGGATCCTGGCAATGTGGGAACCCTGCTGAGAACAGCTCTGGCAGCCGATGTTGAGCAGGTCTGGATGGGGGCCGGAGCTGATCCACTGGGCTCGAAAGTGGTGCGGTCCGCTGCCGGAGCACTCCTCTCAATGCCCTACCGACGCTTCGGCCCTACCGACGCCCAGGGTGTTGAACAACTGGCCACTGCCCTGAAGGATGCGAGAACCAGGGGACTGCAGGTGGTGGCCACCCTTGTGCCGGATGCAGCAGCCGGTCTTCCGGTTCAGCCCTATTGGCAATTGGACTGGTGTCGCCCCACCGTGCTGGTGCTCGGTAATGAGGGGGCTGGCTTGCATCCCCAGCTGCTGGGCTGTTGCAGCCATGGCGTCACCCTTCCTCATGGCCGCAAAGTGGAGTCATTGAATGTGGCAGCTGCCGCCGTACCCCTGCTCTTGGAACGACGACGGGCGACAATGACGGCTCCCATGCAGCAGTCCGGGTGAGCGACGCCAGTTTCGACTTCGATGTGATCGTGATCGGTGCCGGTTACGGCGGTTTCGATGCAGCGAAGCATGCTGCCGAGCATGGCCTGAAGGTGGCGATCATCGAGTCGCGCGACATGGGCGGAACCTGTGTGAACCGCGGCTGTGTTCCTTCCAAGGCTCTGCTCGCCGCTTCAGGCCGTGTGCGCGAGCTGGCCGATGCCGACCATCTGGCCGGTTTCGGGATCCATGCCGCCCCGGTGCGTTTCGAGCGCCAGAAAATTGCGGATCACGCCAATCAACTGGTCGCCACGATTCGCGGCAACCTCACCAAAACCCTGGAAAGGGCTGGGGTGACGATCATTCGCGGTCAGGGGCGTTTGGAGTCGGCTCAGGCCGTGGGCGTGAGGGAAATCAGCGGCGTGGACCGTGTGATCACCGGCAAGGACGTGATCCTGGCCACAGGATCGGATCCGTTCGTTCCGCCCGGGATCGAGACCGATGGTCGCAGCGTGTTCACCAGTGATGAGGCCGTCAGCCTGGAGTGGCTGCCGCGCTGGCTCGCCATCATCGGCAGTGGCTATATCGGCCTGGAATTCGCCGACGTCTATACGGCTCTCGGCTGCGAGGTCACGATGATCGAGGCATTGGATCGGGTGATGCCGACCTTTGATCCCGACATCACCCGCATCGCGGCACGTCATTTGATTGACGGACGGGACATTGATGCGCGATCCGGGGTGCTGGCCCAATCGATCAAACCCGGAGCTCCGGTCCAGATCGATCTGGTCGACATGAAGACCCGTGAGCCTGTGGAGACCCTCGAGGTGGATGCCGTGCTGGTGGCCACTGGCCGGGTTCCGAGCAGCCGCAACCTCAACCTGGACAAGCTCGGTGTGGAAACCCAACGCGGCTTTGTGCCGATCAATGACCGCATGCAGGTGCTGGCCAACGGGCAGCCGGTCCCCCACCTTTGGGCCGTTGGTGATGTCACCGGCAAACTGATGCTGGCGCACACGGCTGCGGCGCAGGGGACGGTGGCGATCGACAACATTCTTGGCCACAGCCGCGAGATCGATTACCGCAGCATTCCTGCTGCCACCTTCACCCATCCAGAGATCAGTTCGGTGGGCCTCAGTGAGGCCGATGCCAAGCAGTTGGCGGCTGATCAGGGATTTGAGCTGGGGGTGGTGCGCAGTTACTTCAAGGCCAATTCCAAAGCGCTCGCTGAACTCGACAGCGACGGTCTGATGAAGCTTCTGTTCAACAAGGCCTCTGGAGAGGTGCTGGGAGCCCACATCTATGGCCTGCATGCCGCCGATCTGATCCAAGAGGTGGCGAATGCCGTGGCCCGTCGCCAGAGCGTGCGTCAGCTCTCCACCGAAGTGCATACCCATCCCACCCTCAGTGAGGTTGTGGAGGTGGCTTACAAGCAGGCGGCAGCCTCCCTTCTCACACCTGCCTGATTCCTTTCGTTCCGCATCTGCTATGGAGATCCGTCGTCGACCGCCCAACCCCAAGGTTCAGGTGGCCCATCTCGAATACGCCATCCCCCACCAGGATGGTGAACCGCGCAACATTCTCGAGAAGATTGTCTGGGAAAAGGATCGCGAGATCGAAACCGCCCGCCAGCGCATGCCACTGGTGCAGTTGAAGGCACGGGTTGCTGAACTGCCACCGGCGCTGGACTTTCTGGGAGCGTTGCGTCAGGCCCCTGTGGCTCCTGCAGTGATTGCTGAAGTTAAGAAGGCCAGTCCCAGCAAAGGGGTGATTCGTGAGGATTTCGATCCCGTTGCCATCGCCAAGGCCTATGCCGCTGGTGGGGCCAGTTGTCTGTCCGTGCTCACGGATCGCACCTTTTTTCAGGGTGGCTTCGATGTGCTGGTTGCTGTGCGCGAAGCCGTGGACCTGCCGTTGCTCTGCAAGGACTTCATCCTCAGTCCCCATCAGCTTTACCAGGCGCGTGCGGCTGGTGCCGATGCGGCTCTGCTGATTGCTGCCATCCTCACGGACCAGGATCTCGCCTATCTCCAGAAGGTGGCCGCCACCCTGGGTCTCACCGTGCTGGTGGAAGTGCACGATGCCGCGGAGATGGAGCGCATTCTCACCCTTGGAGGCTTTCCTCTCATCGGCATCAATAACCGCGACCTCACCAGCTTTGAGACGGATCTGGCAACCACAGAAGCGCTCACGCAACAGTTTGCGGATCGCCTGCGCGCGCAGGACGCCTTCCTCGTCAGTGAATCGGGTTTGTTTGCGCGTGCCGACTTGAATCGTGTGCAACGCAGTGGTGCCGGTGCGGTGCTCGTGGGCGAAGCCTTGATGCGTCAAGACAATGTGGAGCAGGGGCTGCGCGATTTGATCGCGCCATAAAAAAGCCCCCGCTTTGCGGGGGCTCACGGTTCGCTCAGCGCCGGATCAGGCGGCAGCCAGGTTGGCGGCCACGAAATCCCAATTCACCAGCTTCTCGAGGTAGGTGGTGATGTAATCGGGGCGGCGGTTCTGATAGTCGAGGTAGTAGGCGTGCTCCCACACGTCCATGGTGAGCAGAGCCTTCTGACCGTGGGCCAGAGGAAGATCAGCGTTGGCGGTTTTGGTGATCTTGAGCGTGCCGTTCTCGACGATCAACCAGGCCCAGCCGCTGCCGAACTGGGTGGCACCAGCAGCCTTGAACTGCTCAACGAAGGCGTCGTAGCTGCCGAAGTCAGCGTTGATCTTGTCGAGGAGGGCTCCACTGGGCTGACCACCACCACCGGGCTTCATGCACTGCCAGTAGAAGCTGTGGTTCCAAACCTGGGCAGCGTTGTTGAACACGCCGGCCTTGCTGGCGTCACCGGACACAGCGGAGATCACTTCTTCGAGGCTTTTGCCGTCGAGATCCGTGCCCTCGATCGCCTTATTCAGGTTGGTGACGTAACCGTTGTGGTGCTTGCCGTGGTGGAACTCGAGCGTGGAGCGGGAGATGTGGGGCTCCAGCGCATCGAGGGCGTAGGGCAGCGCAGGGAGGGTATGGGCCATGGGAAGGGCAACCGAGCGACGGGATCCTAACGACAGTGCGTGACCTTCAGCTGTTGCCCGCTTGGCGGGCTCAGCCCTTCACTTCCAGCAACTCCACCTCAAAGATCAGCGTGGCGTTGGGGGGAATCACGCCACCGGCACCACGGGTTCCGTAGCCCAGATCGGGGGGGATCACCAGCTTGCGCTTGCCGCCCACCTTCATGCCCTGGACCCCTTCGTCCCAACCCTTGATCACACGGCCGGCACCGAGGGGGAAACTGAACGGCGTGCCACGGTCATAGCTGGCGTCGAATTGGCGGCCGTCTTCGAGCGTGCCGCGGTAGTGCACCACCACGGTTTGCCCGGAGGTTGCTTCGGCGCCGGTGCCCTCCACAAGGTCGGTGATCCGCAGACCGCTGGCTGTGATTTCAGGCTTTTCAGCACTCATCGGGCCTCCGAGAGCGGACGCATCAGCCTGATTGGAGTCGGGTGCCATGGCAAAGAGGGTTGGATTGGTCTCGTCAGGGTCGAGCTCCATCGCCGTGGAGGCTTGCACGTCCGCCGTCTGAGCGGCAGACGCCTGCACGGTGGAGGTGGGTGGTGCTGCAATCACGGTGGACGGGGCGACCACCTGACTCACCAGCGCCACCATGAGGCACGCCACGCAAACAGCAGAACTGATCAGAATGTCGCGCACTGGAGCTTCCTTGATTCCGGGAGAGTCTGGCAGGTTCAGTCCTGGCGTTCGCGCTGACGGAGTTGCTGCTCCAAGCGATCGATGCGGCCGCGCAGTTCATCCAGCTCTTTCTGGCTGGCAACGCCGAGATCCTGCAGAAGGTGGTCGCGGTTGCGTTCCAGGTTGCGCCCCATCTGTTGCTCAAGTTCGGGGGTTTCGCCCCGCAGAGCTTTGAGCACGTCGTCCACCAGAGCCGAGGCTTGGCTGGCGTCGAGGCGGCCACTGCTCACCCAGTCCTGAGTTACGCCGCGCAGGCGTTCGGCCACCAGGGTGGTGGTGCCGAGGCCTCGTAGCAGTATCTGTTGGAGAGGGTTGGCGGTCTCCATCGCGGAACTCGAGCGTTGTGACTTCAGGATGGCGTCAACCTCTGGGGGGCACCATGGGCAATGACCGATCCCAGATCCTGGTTCGGGCTCTGCTGGGAGGTGTGCTGGCGGGCATTGGTCTGAGCCTGTCGGGGATTTGGTGGATGGTTCCCGCGCTGGCCTTGCTGTGGTCGGTGGCGTTGCATCCGTTGGCCGCAGCACTTTGGGGGGGGCTGGCCGTGGCCATCAGTCATCGCTGGCTGCTGGCCTTGCACCCACTCACCTGGTTAGGGGTGCCAGAGCTTCTCAGTCGTCCTGTGGCAACAGCGATTTGGCTCAGCTGTGGGCTGGCTGCCGCCTTGTTGTTGAGTGCCTGGAGTCTGGTGGTTCGGCTGCTGCCAGGGCGTGCAGGTGCGTTGCAGGCGCTGGTGTTGTCCCTGCTCTGGGGCCTTGGAGAAACCTTGCTGTCGCGTGGCCCACTGTTCTGGATCGGTGTGGGGGGAAGCGTGTTTCCTTCGGATCCTGCTTTCGGTGGATTGGCGCGTTGGTGTGGTGCCGGAGGCCTGGCGGCCTTGCAGCTGTTTCTGGGCTGGTGGTTGTGGACGCTATGGGTCAGCACTGATCGTGAGCGCAGGCGTTACCGCCTGCTCGGGATCGGCGTGGTCGGCTTGGCGCTCCTGCACGGTCTTGGTGCTGCGGCCCTGGTCGGCACCGACCGTGGGGCTCTCCCTGCAGACCCCCTGAACCTGGCGCTGTGGCAGCCCGCGATTCCCACCCGGGAGAAATTCAGCGAGGAGCGCCAGAGCCAGTTCCCGCGACGACTGCACGCTGCCTTGACCCGAGCGGATGCTGATGGGGCTGAACTGCTGATTGCCCCTGAGGGAACCTTGCCCCTGCAGCGAGGGAACCTGCTGGTTGAGCCCATTCCTCTCGTCAGCGGTGGTTTTCGTTGGGTCGCAGGCCGTCAGCGCAGTGCTCTGCTGCTCGTGCAAGGGGAGGGCGGTGCTCCTGGCGCCGTGATCGATAAGCATCGACTCGTCCCCCTCGGGGAATGGACTCCGGCCTTGCCAGGCCTGGCGGGGTTGTCCGCCGTGGGTGGCCTCGAACCGGGGGAGGCCTCCAGGCTCTGGCGTTGGGGCGGGCCCCCTGCCCAGGTCGCCATTTGTTACGAAATTGCCAACGGCACGGCCCTCGCCCGAGCGGCTGCTGAGGGTGGGCAATGGATCCTCGCAGCGGCCAATCTGGATCCCTATCCCTTGCTGCTGCAGCAACAGTTCTTGGCTCTGGCGCAACTGCGCAGTGTGGAGACGGCCCGCCCGCTGGTGTCTGTTGCCAATACAGGCCCCACGGCCGCGATCAACGCTGAGGGACAGCTTCTGTCCCGGTTGCCAGCGATGCGCTCTGGCCTGCTGAACGTGCGGGTGCAACCCAGCGCTGTTGTGACTCCTTACGCGCGACTGCGCGAGTGGCCCCTGGTGGGAGTTTTGTTGATCGTCGCCGCAATGCTCTTCAGGCTGAGGTCTGGATCAGACCACCCCCCAGAACCGCGTCACCGTCGTAGAACACCGCCGCCTGCCCAGGAGTGATCGAGAACTGGGGTTCGTCAAAGTCAAGCCTGCAGCGGTGGGGGCGTTCGGCTGCTGCATCCGAAGCTTCCGCAGTCATGGTGGTGAGTCGCGCGGGAACAGGAGCACTGCGGTAGCGCACCTGCACCTGCACCATCTGCGAGTGCTCAGGAGCCGGTGGCGCCATGGAGACCCAGTTGATCGCGCCCACAACACAGTGGCTGCGACCGGCCTGATCGCGCGTCGCGACGACGACCCGGTTCATTGCGGCATCGAGGCGAACCACGTGCAGGGGCTCGCTCCAGGCGACGCCCAGTCCCTTGCGCTGCCCGATGGTGAAGTGCTCGATGCCGTCGTGTTCTCCCACGACCGTTCCATCTTGAAGAACGATTTCCCCTTGCCGCGGAGGCAGGTAAGCATCCAGAAAGGCGCGCATCGATCCATGGTGATCGGCAAGACAGAGGTCCTGGCTTTCCGGCTTGGCCGCCGTGCGCAGTCCATGGCGAGCGGCCTCCAACCGGGTGTCGGGCTTGGTGAGTTCTCCAAGGGGGAACACCACGCGGGCCAGCACCTCCTGGGTGAGGTCGTAGAGGAAGTAGCTCTGGTCTTTGCGGGCATCAAGGCCGCGCAACAAGCGCCATCGGCCCGTGGTCTCGTCAAAACGGAGTCGGGCGTAATGGCCGGTGGCAATCCGAGCGAGACCGCGTTTCTCCTGGGCCCACTGCAGCATGGGCGAGAACTTCACAGCCCGGTTGCAACGCGAACAGGGCAAGGGTGTGATGCCGGCCTGGTAGCCCTCAATCAGGCCATTCACGATCTCGCGCTGGAAGGTGTCACGTGAATCCACAACGTGATGAGGAATCTCGAGTTGCTCGCAGATCCCAGCGGCGTCCACCAATCCCTCCGCGCAGCAGGCTCCCTTCCCGCTCATCAACCAAAGGGTGAGGCCTTCCACCTCCCAGCCGGCCTCAACCAGCAAGGCTGCGGTGAGAGAGCTGTCCACACCACCGGAAAGCCCCACGGCAACACGATGCTCTCCGGGCCAGTGGCGCAAGCGATCCAGGGCTTCGGCTCCGGCGGGTGTGGCGGCGGTAACTGGAAACGCGGCCGGCATGGGCTGACGGACAGAAATGGGCTTCTCTCTCCATAGTGAGGTCCCATGGGCCCCCCTCCATGCCTTGGCCAGCTGTCGATGCTGATCATCTGCTGGTTCGCAGTGATCAGATGCTGGAGCTGGAGCAGCAGTGGCTGGCCAGCGGCCTGCCCGTCGCTGCCTTGATGGAAACGGTCGGCCAGAGGATGGCGGAGTGGTGTCTGCAGCGTCCAGCGCGTCTGGCCCAAGGGGTCTTGGTGCTTGTGGGGCCTGGCCATAACGGAGGCGACGGGCTGGTTCTGGGCCGAAAGTTGCTGGAGAGGGGCATCACCGTGCGTGTTTGGGCCCCGTTGCCTCTGCGGCAGTCCCTCACCCGCGATCACTGGCGGCACCTGCTGTGGCTGGGGGTGTCGGTGCAGGAGTCCGAGCCTGACCCCGCAGATCCAGCCCTGTGGATCGATGCGCTCTTTGGTCTCGGCCAGACGCGACCCCTGCCCGATCCGGTGGCGCACCTGTTGCAGCAGCGTCAGCTCTGCGCACCCGGACAGTTGATCAGCCTGGATTGCCCAGCTGGTTTGGACAGTGATTCAGGCGCTTCGTTGGGAGCCGCGGTCGCCGTTGCCTCCGACACCCTCACTGTGGCTTTCATCAAGCAAGGACTGGTTCAGGACGCGGCTTTGCCCCTGGCCGGCACCGTGCATCGCATCGATCCAGGGGTCCCGCCAGGGCTGATGGCTTCCCTGGTGTCTCCCCCCGTGCTTCAGGTGGGGGGCCGAGACCTCGAGACCCTTCCGGTTCCTGCTGAGAGCAGCACGGCGATGAAATACGAGCGTGGACGTTTGTTGCTCATTGCCGGCAGCGACGCCTACCGCGGCGCAGCGCACCTTGCGCTGCGAGGGGCTTTGGCCAGTGGTGCCGGCAGTGTGCGGGCGGCTCTGCCAAGGGCTGTGGATCAACAGCTCTGGCAATGGGCTCCGGAAGTGATCTCGGAGCCCGCACTCGAGTCGGATGGCCATGGATCACTGCTGTGGGGGCCTGCTTTGGAACGCAGCGATCTCAATCGGCTGGATGCCGTGCTTGTGGGACCGGGTCTGGGATCCGTCGAGGGGGTCTGGCGAGGCTGGGCCGAACCTTTGCTGGCCTTCCCAGGCCTTCTGGTGCTTGATGCCGATGCACTCAATCAACTCTCCGGGGAGGTTGAGGGCTGGCGCTGGTTCTTGAAGCGGAGGGGACCCACCTGGATCACCCCCCACCCTCAGGAATTTGCACGACTGTTCCCCTGCTGCGATCAGGGCACTCCGCTGGAACGCGCCGTCGCCGCTGCCGAACGCAGCGGTGTGGTGGTGTTGCGCAAAGGGGCACACAGTGTGATCGCAGACCCCTCCGGATCGGTGCATCAGCTGGTGGGGACGGATCGCCAGGTTGCACGCACCGGGCTCGGGGATCTGTTGGCGGGCTTGGCCGGGGGGTGGGGAGCACGGCTGCAGGCCGCCGCTGGCCCGGTGGATGGGGCCGCTCTGGCCGCGGTGGGGCTGATGCATGCCCAGGCCGCTGGCCGCTGCAGCCGCGGCAGCGGGGCCCTGGTGATCGCTGATGAACTGGCGCAGTTGGTGCGATCAGTGACGAAATGACGTGAGGTGTGAAGTATTTCTTGAGGTTTCCACACGGGATGAAGCGAACTTCATTGGTTTGTGTCGTTTTCAACGTACGAATCTGAAGGGTTGCTGAAAACACATCCGGTCAGGGGGATTTCATAGGACAGTCGCATCACGCCATTAGTTCATCCCCATGCCCTCAGCCGCAGCCGGGGTTTCTGAAACCCAGAGACGACGAAGCAGTGATCCAATCAGTTGGTATCTCGCAACGATTGGAAGAATTCCTTTGCTGACGCCTGCCGAGGAAATCGAGCTTGGAAACCAAGTGCAGCAGCTGATGCAGCTCACTGAAGATGGGTCGATTGCAGCGGACAGTGATCAGTTTGATGGCAAGCAGCGCCGTTTGATTCGGGTGGGTCAGCGTGCCAAACAACGCATGATGAAAGCCAACCTGCGTTTGGTTGTCAGCGTCGCGAAGAAATATCAGGGCAAGGGTCTAGAGCTTCTCGATTTGATACAAGAAGGTTCTCTCGGTCTTGAACGTGCCGTTGAGAAATTTGACCCCACCCGTGGTTATAAATTTTCCACTTATGCGTTCTGGTGGATCCGCCAGAGCATGACCCGGGCGATTGCCTGTCAGTCGCGCACGATCCGTTTGCCCGTTCACCTCAGCGAACGTCTCACCACCATCCGCAAGGTGAGTTTGGATCTCGCGCACAAGCTGGGAGCCATGCCCAGCCGCCTTGAAATCGCCGAGGCGATGGATATGCCAGTGGAGGAGCTTGACTCCCTGCTCAGACAGGCACTGACCACCAGCAGCCTGGATGCACCGGTGAACGGAGAGGAAGGGCGCAGTTTTCTTGGCGATCTGATCGCTGATTCCTCCCTCGAGGAGCCTCTCGACCGGGTGGAGCAGCGGATGCATCACGAGCAGCTCGGTCGCTGGATGAGCCACCTCAGTGATCAGGAGCAGCATGTGCTCACCCTGCGTTTCGGCCTGAACGGCAACGAACGCCACACCCTGGCCGAAATCGGCCGGCTCCTCGACGTGTCCCGCGAGCGCGTCCGTCAGGTGGAGCTCAAGGCCTTGCGCAAGCTTCGCAATCTCACCCGTCGGGTGGCACCCACGTTCTGAGTTCCGTCTTGCAGACTTCACGGATCGAACCGATCCGTTGAAGCCACCGCTCGTCTATCACGAGGCCTACAGCGCACCCCTTCCCAGCAGCCATCGCTTTCCGATGGCGAAGTTTCGGGAGCTTGAGCGCTGCCTCTTCGAGTGTGGACTGGCGCACGCCGGGCAGATGCATCGCCCCCTACCTGTGCCGCGACGCTGGCTCGAGCTGGTGCATCAGAGGAGTTACCACGAAGCCTTTGCGCGCGACCGCCTCGACCGGCAGGCGCAGCGCCGCATTGGCTTGCCTGCCACGACGCCCCTGGTGCAACGCACCTGGCTCGCTGTGGGTGGCACTGTGCTCACGGCCAGGCTTGCTCTGCGCCATGGCTTGGCCTGTCACCTTGCGGGTGGCACCCACCATGCCTTTCCCAATTTCGGCAGTGGATTTTGCATCTTCAACGATCTCGCGGTCTGCGCGCGCGTGCTGATCGAGCAGGAAGGCCTTCAGCGGGTGCTTGTGGTTGATCTGGATGTGCACCAGGGGGATGCCACCGCCCTGATCTTCAGCGGCGATGCGCGCGTGTTCACCTTGTCCGCCCATGCCGCATCAAACTTCCCGTCCCGCAAGCAGGTCAGCGATCTCGACCTGCCTCTCAGCGACGGTCTGGAGGACAGGGCCTACCTGCAGACCGTCGGCGACCATCTTCCCGACGTTTTGGATCGCCTGCGTCCTCAATTGGTCTTGTACAACGCAGGCGTTGATCCCCATCGGGATGATCGGCTCGGCCGTCTCGCCCTCACGGATCTAGGGCTTCTGCAGAGGGATCATCTGGTTCTTGATGCCTGCCTCCGCCGCGGGGTTCCCGTAGCCACCGTGATCGGCGGCGGCTACGACGCCATGATTCCACTGGTGAAACGACACGCCTTGGTGTTCCGCGCTGCGGCGGATCAGGCGCGGCTGCACGGGTTGTGATTCAGTCGTCAGCCCAGATGTAACGGGTGAGTTCGGAGCCATCGGGCTCAGGAGCGTTCAGGGCGAAATCAACGCAGTCTTGAACCTCGGCGTCGATCTCTTTCTCGATCGCCCGGAGCTCATCCGCGCTCACCAGATTGGCGGCCAGGAGATCCCGCTCCAGGGCTTTCAGAGGGTCGCGTTTCGCCCAGAACTGCTTTTCTTCCTCGGCTCTCAACTCGTCCGGGTCGGCGAGGGAGTGGCCTCTGAAGCGGTAGGTGAGGCATTCCAGAACGGTCGGGCCTTCTCCAGCTCGGGCGCGTTCCACGGCTCTCTGGGCTGCGGCGCGGACAGCTAGCACGTCCATGCCATCCACCTCTTCACCCGCCATGCCGAAGGCGCCGGCCTTGCGCCAGATTTCAGGATCGCTCGTGGCGCGATCGTGAGCCATGCCGATGGCCCACTTGTTGTTTTCCACCACGAACAGGATGGGCAGCTTCCAGAGTTGCGCCATGTTCAGGCACTCGAAGAACTGGCCGTTGTTGCACGTGCCATCGCCGAAGAACGCCGCCGTGACGGCATTGCTGCTGGAATCACCAAGGGCATCGCGCTTGTAGCGGCTGGTGAAGGCTGCCCCCAGCGCAACGGGAATCCCTTCGCCGATGAAGGCGAAACCTCCAAGGAGATGGTGTTCCTTGGAGAAGAGGTGCATCGAGCCACCGCGACCCTTGCTGCAACCTGTTTCCTTCCCGAACAGCTCACTCATGACCTCACGGGCCGGGACGCCGGCACTCAGGGCATGCACGTGGTCGCGGTAGGTGCTGCAGAACCAGTCGTGCTGGCGCTTCATGGCGCCGATGACCCCCGTACTCACAGCCTCCTGGCCGTTGTAGAGGTGCACGAAACCGAACATCTTGCCGCGGTAGTACATCTCCGCGCACTTGTCCTCGAAGCGTCGTCCGAGCGTCATGTCCCGGTAGAGCTCCAAACCGGTCGCGCGATCCACCGTGGCTCTCTGGGCGGTGACCAGGCTGGATAAACGCTCGGCATGGGCCCCGACGAGACCGCCCTGGGATGACGTGCGTGATTCGGTGCCCACTGCGATGTCCTGGCTCATGGCACTGCGTGATCGACCACCGACTTTAAGGGGCGATGGTGAATCAATGGGCAAAACCCCAGACACTGTCTACAGTCTGCAGCCAATGGTGAATTTGCTGGTGGACCTGCCCATCGACCATTTCCGGCTGCTGGGCGTCAGTCCCACCGCCGAAGCCGAAATGGTTCTCAGGACCCTTCAGCTGCGTCTGGATCGCGCTCCAGACCAGGGCTTCACCCATGATGCGCTCAGCCAACGTGCTGAGCTTCTGCGCCTCTCAGCCGATCTTCTCAGCGATCCCCTCCGCCGACGGGAGTATGAGGCGACGCTGTTGGAACTGGGACGCGACCGCCCCGGCGAAACGGCTGGCTTGGAGCTTGCCTTCAACCGGGAAGTGGCCGGATTGATCTTGCTCTGGGAGGCCCATGCCCCCCACGAAACCTTTCAAATGGCCCGCCAGGCGCTGCAGCCCCCGCAGGCACCGGCTCTGGGCAGTGGCCGTGAGTCGGATCTGTCCTTGCTGGCGGCGCTTGCCTGCAGGGATGCCGCCGGCCAGGACCGAGACCAGCGTCGCTACGAATCGGCAGCGACATTGCTGCAGGAGGGCATTCAGCTGCTTCAGCGCATGGGCAAGTTGCCGGATCAGCGCCAACTGCTGGAGAGCGAACTCCTTCAGCTCAGGCCCTATCGCATCCTGGATCTGCTCAGCCGCGATCTCGCCGAGCAATCCGCTCGGCGCGAGGGCCTGGCGATGCTGGAAACCTTCATCCTTGAGCGTGGGGGCCTTGAGGGAACGGCAGCGGCTGCTCAAGAGCCCGCCGCGGTGCCCGGCGCCATGGATCAGGGTGCCTTCGAGCTGTTTTTTCAGCAGATCCGCCGCTTTCTGACGGTTCAGGAGCAAGTGGATCTTTTCGGCCAACTGCAGCAAGCCGGCTCGATCGATGCGTCCTTTCTCGGGGTGATGGCGCTCGCGGCGGCGGGTTTCTCCCAGCGCAAGCCCGAACGGGTTCAGGATGCCCGTACCAAGCTCGAGGGCTTGGTGCTTGAGGGCTTCGACACCCAGCCCCTGCTGGGTTGCCTTGATCTGCTTCTCGGGGATGTCGACCGTGCCGAACGTCGCTTTTCCACAAGTGCAGACCCGGCACTGAAAGCCTGGATGGACGATCATCCAGGTGATGGTCTGGCGTCACTCTGCGAGTACTGCCGCACCTGGCTCGGGCGAGATGTGCTGCCGGGTTATCGGGATGTGGATGCGGATGCTGTTGATCTCGAGACCTGGTTCGCTGATCGCGACGTGCAGGCTTACGTGGAGAGCCTGGAACGCAAGCAGGCGAGGCAGGCATCGGTCCCACAGCCCCAAGCGGACGCGTTTCCGCCATTCGGCCTCGATCCCGATGGCACCCTGCCGATGACCATGCCAGCGCCAGCGGTGGTTGACGACAGCAGCGCCTCCCCTGAGGACGAGGACGAGGGTGTTGCGGCGCCTCCGTTCGCCGGGTTGCGCATGCCCCAGCTGCGCTGGCCAGCTTGGCCCTCACTCTCTGTTCCTGAAATTCCGCGTCCCAGCCGTTCGCTGCTGATTGGCTCGGGTGTGTTCGCTGCGCTGGTGGCAGTGGTCGCGGCCGGCAGTTTGATCGGCCTGCGCCGGGACGCCGATTCCGGTGCCGCCGGTTCAGGCTCTGCCAGTGGTGAGGCGACGGCTCCAGCCAAGGCACCCTCGTCGCCGCAAGACAATGCTGCGTCTCCCACCGCCACGCTCAAGCCGGAGCCCAAAGCATCTGGCTCCGCCGTGCCAGCGGTGGTGGCTCCCCTGACGGCGGAGCAGCCAACGGCAGCGCAACTGCAGCGCCTGCTGCAAAGCTGGTTGGATGGCAAAGCTGTCGTCCTGCAAGGTGACGGAACGGCCCAGTCGCGGTTGCAGTCGATCGCCAGGCCCGGATTGATCAGCCAGGTGCGCCAGGAGCGGGCGGCCGATCAGGCCGTCGGTCTGAAGAAAACGATTGAGGCTTCGATCACGTCGGTGCAGCTCGTGAGCGAAACGCCGCAGCGGATCGAATTGCTGGCTGAGGTCGACTACCGCGACCAAACCGCCACCCCAGCGGGTCGCGTCGTGGCGACGACGGAACCATCGATGATTCGCGTGACCTACATCCTGGGCCGGGATGCCGATGGCTGGCGCCTGCAGGCTTACATCCCAGGTTGACCAGGCGTCATCCGGAAGGCTCTGACGGCTTGATGCAACGTGGGAAACAGCTTTTGCTCAAGGGTCGGGCTGTCCATGCCCATGGCTTTCAACCCCTGAATGAACTCGCTGCGGCGTCCGGCGAGCACCAGGCGGATGCCTTCGGATTCCAGGAATTGGTTGAGTTGTTGCAGGGCGTTCACGCCACTGATATCGATGCGATCCATCGGGATGGCATCGACCACGAACCACTGCGGTTTTGGAGTCGCTTCGGCAACGGCTCGGCGGGATTGCTCCAGGAAGTGGTCGGCATTGAAGAACACCAGGGGAGCGTTGAAGCGGAACAGCATCAGGCCAGGAACTGCTTTGCCATCGGGATGGGTCTGCAGGGAATGGAATCCCTGAAGCCCTTTCACCCGTCCGAGCAGCTCCACGCGGGGGCGGGCCGTGTGTTTCACAAATCGGATCACCGCCAGCGCCACGGCGATCAGAATTCCGTTGATCGCCCCCAGGGTCACCACCCCCAGGGATGTGATCAACGACAGAGCAAATTCCTTGCGATCGAGCGTCCAGAGACGCTTCAGGCTGGCCAGATCAAACAGGGAGTAAGCCGCCAACATCAGCACCGCCCCGAGGGCCGCCAGCGGTACAAATTGCATCGGCGCGGTGAACCAAAGCAGGATTGAGGCCAACGCTGCTGCCGCCACCAGACCGGTGACCTGGCTTCGCCCTCCACTGGTCACCGCCATGGCCGTGCGTGAATCGGCACCGGTCACGGCGAAACCGCCGGATAGGGCTGAGGCCATGTTGGCTACCCCATAGGCCACCAGTTCCCGGTCAACATCGATGCGGTAGCCGCCGCGGGAGGCGAAGCTTCGGCAGGTGATCGTGCCGCTGGTGAACAACACGAGGGCCACGCCAGCCGAGGATCCAGCCAGAGACGGCAGCGCACTCAGAGGGGCGGAGGGCAGCTTCAGCGGCGGCAGGCCTGCTTGCACCGGGGCGAGCACCGCCACGTTGATGCTGGTGAGATCGAGCAACCAGACGGCGAGCGCGCCCAGCACCAGCACCAGCAGGGCTGCGGGGATGCGCGGGAGCAGACGCTGGCTCAGCAGCAGAACGGCAAAGCTGAACAGGCCCAGCAAGAGCGTGGGTGTATGGGTCTGCGGCAGTTTCTGGATGATCTCCAGCAGCCTGGGAATGATTCCACCGCTGTGCACCGAGAAGCCCAGCAGCTTGCCGATCTGGCCCAGCACAATGCTGAAGGAGATGCCGTTGAGAAATCCGATCAGGATCGGGCGGGAAAGGAAGTCGGCCAGCACGCCGAGGCGGAACAGGCTGGCCAGGATGCAGAACAGGCCGGTGAACAGGGTGAGCACCATCACCATGGCGGCATAGAGCCCCGGATCTCCACCTGCCAGAGGGGTCACCGCTGCCGCGAGCATGGCGCAGGTGGCGGCGTCAGGATTGACCATCAGCTGCCTGGATGTGCCGAACAGGGCATAGGCCAACAAGGGGAGAATGCTGGCGTAGAGACCGGTCACCGGAGGGAGCCCGGCCAGTTCGGCATAGGCGATCGACACGGGAAGCGCCACAGCGGCCACCGACAGGCCTGCGAACACGTCGCGGAACAGATCTTGAGAGGGGCGATAGCCCCGCAGGGCCACCAGGCCTGGAGCCAAAGAGGCGAGTCGCATGGCATCACGCTCTGCTGCAACCCTAGAAATCACCGCCGAGCCCGGCCACTTTTACGATCAGTGGTCTGCAACCGCCGCGTCAACGATGTTCGATGAGCTGTCAGCCCGCTTTGAAGATGCGGTCAAGGGGCTGAGAGGTCAGGACAAGATCTCCGACACCAACGTGGAGGGAGCGCTCAAGGATGTGCGCCGCGCCCTCCTGGAAGCGGACGTGAGCCTTCCTGTGGTGAAGGCGTTTGTGGCCGATGTGCGCGAGAAGGCCGTTGGCTCTGATGTGGTGCGAGGCGTTAGCCCGGATCAGAAGTTCATCCAGGTTGTGCACGAGCAGCTGGTTGAGGTGATGGGTGGGGGGAACGCCCCGCTGGCCCAGGCCGAGACGGCGCCCACCGTTGTGTTGATGGCCGGTTTGCAGGGCGCTGGTAAAACCACCGCCACGGCCAAGCTCGGCCTGCACCTCAAGGACCAGGGGCGCCGCGCTCTGATGGTGGGCGCCGACGTGTACCGCCCGGCGGCCATCGAGCAGCTCAAGACCCTGGGTGGGCAGATCGGCGTGGAGGTGTTCAGCCTTGGCGCTGATGCCAAACCCGAAGCCATTGCGGCTGCCGGTTTGGCCAAGGCGAAGGAGGAGGGCTTCGACACCCTGCTGGTCGATACCGCGGGTCGCCTCCAGATCGACAGCGAGATGATGGAGGAGATGGTGCGGATCCGCACCGCCGTGCAGCCGGATGAAGTGCTGCTGGTGGTGGATTCGATGATCGGCCAGGAAGCGGCCGAGCTCACCCGTGCTTTCCACGAACAGGTGGGGATCACCGGTGCCGTGCTCACCAAGCTGGATGGCGACTCCCGCGGTGGAGCGGCGCTGTCGATCCGCAAGGTGAGCGGCCAGCCGATCAAGTTCATCGGAACCGGCGAGAAGGTGGAGGCTCTGCAGCCCTTCCACCCGGAGCGGATGGCCAGCCGCATCCTCGGCATGGGTGATGTGCTGACGCTGGTGGAGAAGGCTCAGAAGGAGGTGGAGCTGGCTGATGTCGAAAAGATGCAGAAGAAGCTGCAGGAAGCCACGTTCGACTTTTCCGATTTCGTGCAGCAAATGCGTCTGATCAAGCGCATGGGTTCGCTGGGGGGCTTGATGAAGATGATCCCGGGGATGAACAAGATCGACGACGGCATGCTCAAGCAGGGCGAGCAGCAGCTGAAGAAGATCGAAGCGATGATCGGCTCCATGACGCAGCAGGAGCGGGAGAATCCCGACCTGCTGGCGGGTCAGCCCTCCCGGCGACGCCGGATTGCCCGGGGAAGTGGTCACCAGCCTGCGGATGTGGACAAGGTGCTGGCGGATTTCCAGAAGATGCGTGGCTTCATGCAGCAGATGACCCAAGGCGGAGGCATGCCCGGCATGGGTGGCTTCCCTGGAATGGGTGGCGGTATGCCTGGAATGGGCGGATTCCCAGGGATGGGAGGTGGCATGCCCGGGATGCCCGGCATGCCGGCGGGACGGGCTGGGCGCGGCGGCGGGACCCCTCGCCGGCAGCGTCCGGCCAAGAAGAAGAAAGGCTTCGGGCAGCTCTGATCCCCCGGCAAGGTAAGTTGGTTGTTTGGCGCACGTTTCACCTGCGCCGATGTTTCCACCTCAGCAAGCGCCACGATGATCAAGCTCCGCCTGAAGCGGTTCGGTAAGAAGCGGGAAGCGAGCTTCCGCCTCGTGGCGTGCAACAGCACTTCCCGCCGCGACGGACGTCCCCTGCAGGAGCTCGGGTTCTACAACCCCCGCACCAAGGAGACCCGTCTGGATGCCGAAGCGCTGCGTCAGCGTTTGAGCCAGGGTGCTCAGCCCACCGATGCGGTTCGCACCCTGCTTGAAAAGGGTGGCTTGATCGAGAAAACCGTTCGCCCCGCTGAGATCGTCGGCAAGCTCAAGCAGGCGGCGAAGCGCGAAGCGGATGCCAAGCAGGCGGCCAAAGAGGCTGCCGAAGCCAAAGCTGCAGCGGAAGCCGAGGCCAAGGCTGCTGCTGAGGCCGAATCCGCTGACGCGGGTGCAGAAGAAGCACCTGCTGAAGCCTGATCAGCAGCATGTCCGAGGCTGCCTCAGACGGTTGCTTCGTCTTTGACCTTCCCCATACAGAAGCCGTCCTTGCTCTCACGGGAGGCCCTGCCGGTCAGACCCTCCGTCAACTGGAGGCTCTGACCGGTGCCTCTCTGGTGATCCGTGGATTGCAGCTTGTGATCCAAGGCCGTCCAAGCCAGTTGGAGCGCACGGCGGCAACGGTGGAACTGCTGCGCAAATTTTGGCAGGAGGGTGAGTCGATTTCCCAGGTGGATCTGCAATCGGCTTTGCAGGCTCTGGACACAGGACGGGATCGCGAGCACGACGCCATGGGCCAGCAAGTGCTGGCCAAAAATCAACGGGGGGCTCTTTTGCGTCCACGCACGTTGCGTCAGAAGACCTACGTGGAAGCGATGGAGCGCAACGATCTCACGTTTGCTCTTGGACCAGCAGGCACAGGAAAGACGTTTCTGGCCACGGTTTTGGCCGTGCGCATGCTTACCGAGCGCAAAGTGGAGCGCTTGGTGCTCACCCGACCCGCGGTGGAAGCAGGGGAGCGCTTGGGTTTTCTGCCCGGAGACCTTCAGCAGAAGGTGGATCCCTATCTAAGGCCTTTGTACGACGCCTTGCACATGCTGCTGGGCCCTGAAAAAACGGCCGCCATGCTTGAGAAAGGCGTGATTGAAGTGGCCCCGCTCGCTTACATGCGCGGTCGCACGCTGGCGGAGTCGTTCGTGATTCTCGATGAGGCTCAGAACACAACGCCGGCGCAGATGCGCATGGTGCTGACCCGGTTGGGGGAGCGCTCGCGCATGGTGGTGACCGGTGACATCACCCAGGTGGATCTGCCGCCAGGTCAGCTGAGTGGTTTGGTGGAAGCCTCCGAGGTGCTCGATGGCGTGGAGGGGGTGGCTGTTTGCCGCCTCACCGCCGCCGATGTGGTGCGCCATCCCCTGGTTCAGCGAGTGGTGGAGGCCTATGCCCGTCGCGACAAAACCCATCCCCGCCGGGATGGGGCCCCTGCGCGCCGTTCGATGGGGAGATCCGCACCGAGATAAAGCCCACAACTCTGTTGTCGCTGGCAAGATATTTTCAGTGATCTGGGGCGGTATGCCAGCCAGCAGCAATTTCCAAAACGCCATTCGCGAGGCGCAATCCAGCGCCCTCGTTGGGCCCAACGTGGTGAACAAAGCCCTCCCCTATGTGGGAGGCGGCATGGCTCTGACGGCAGCGGGCGTTGTGGGCGGTATGGCCACCATGGCCTCTATCGGCTTTCAAGCCTTCAACGGGCTGTCGCTTGTCGCGATCATTCCCTGGTTCATTCTGTTTTTTGTGGCCCAGAACGCGGCCAGCAAAGCGAACAACGGCACAGCCTTGCCCTTGATGGCAGCGTTCAGCCTTCTCACGGGCTTCACGCTCACGGGCCTCGTTGTGCAAGCGATCGCAGTGGCGGGTGTGGCCTCCATCGGCATTGCAGCACTGGCCACTGGCCTCACCTTTGTGGTCGCCTCTGTGGTGGGCCGGCGCATGAGCGACAGCGTCGGTCAGGCGCTCACGGCTGTGGTGGGCCTCGGTTTGATGGGGCTGATCATCGCCATGGTCGGCATTTTCGTGGCCGGCTTCTTCATTCCCGGCATCTACGCCGCCACCAACCTGGCGATTGCAGGCCTGGGCACGGTGATCTTCGTGGGCATGGCCTTTGTGGACTTCTACACCATGCCTCGCACGTACCGGGATGATCAGTACCTGTCCGGTGCTCTGGGGATGTATCTCACCTACATCAACCTGTTCATCTTCATTCTTCGCTTGGTGATCGCCCTCCAGGGGGGTGGTCGCCGCGACTGACGCCAAGGTGCTGAACGCGAGCTTCAGAGTGTTGAGCCCCGGCCCTGTGCCGGGGCTTTTTTTTGGCAAACGTTGGCCGGAGTGTCCCGGCGATTGGCCATAAAAAACCCGGGACAACTCCCGGGAACTGAGCCGACTGATCCCCATCACCCGGCCGTTGAGCCATCACGATAAGGGGCCGATCACAGGATGCGTCTCACCTTCAGATTGCTCTAATAGTGCTGCATCACGTTCCTTCATGTTCGCAGCCACCAGATGTGGTGCTGGATTTTGGTCAGATCTCTGGCTATGGTCAGGTTTCCCCATCACCCGGCCCAAAGCTTCACGCTTTGGGCTTTTTTGTTGCTGACTCACACCAGATCTGGTGTGGACGGTTTGGTGGTTGTCATGATTCTGCGACGGCCTGAACGGCGTCGCCGATCGCCGCTTTCTGATCGTCGTCGTACCCCCAGCGCTCGAGGAAGCTGAGGTCGTCGCCACGGCTGTGGCTGGCTGCATCGAGCAAGGTTTCCAGTCGCTCCTTCACCCGGTGGCTGTCGAGCTGACGGAGCAGTTCGGTGCAGCGCTGATTCACCCGCTCGGATCCCAGGGCTTGGGCCTCATCGCCGTTGTTGCGGTGGTGCACCACCATCGCCGCGCTCATGGCCAGATTGCGTGCGGTGAGATCCACCACCCCATCGCCCGCTTCACGCAACTTGATCACGAGAGGGTCCGGCAGTCGGTCCATCAAGCTGCTCTCGCCGGCGAGGCTCACCACAAAGAAGCCCCTGGCACCGTCGCGGCTGGCGACCAGTTCGGCCGCGCGATCCGCCATCACCTCATCGCTGATCTCCTCGTCATCCCACTGTTTCAACCAGGTGGCGGCGATCTCCATTGCCTCCTGGAAGCTGGGGGTTCGGTCTGTCATGGCCAAGTCGTGCCCGCCCCATCAGGCTATTTCTCTGAATCGGCCAGGGCCGCGACCGCGCAGACTGGGTTGATGCAAGTCACTCCATCAGCGGCGGGTCACCGCTCCGGCTTTGTGGCCCTGATCGGACGTCCCAATGTCGGTAAGTCCACGCTGGTGAATCAGCTGGTGGGCGACAAGGTGGCGATCACCTCTCCTGTGGCCCAGACCACGCGCAACCGCTTGCGCGCAATCCTCACCACCGACGAAGCTCAATTGATCCTGGTGGACACACCTGGGATCCACAAGCCCCACCACCTACTGGGAGAACGCCTGGTGCAGAGCGCTCGCTCGGCGATCGGGGAGGTGGATCAGGTGCTTCTGTTGTTGGAGGGCTGCGAGCCCCCGGGCCGCGGGGATGCCTTCATCGTCAATCTCCTGCGTCAGCAACGGCTGCCGGTGCAGGTCGTGCTCAACAAATGGGATCAGGTCCCCACGGCACAGCGACCGGAAGCCGATGCGGCTTACCGCGATTTACTGGCGGAGTCGGGCTGGCCCATTCATCATTGCTGCGCGCTCACGGGTGAAGGTTGCCCTGAGCTCGTGCAAGCCGTCAGTGCCTTGATGCCCGAAGGGCCCCAGCTCTATCCACCGGAGATGGTCAGTGACCAGCCGGAACGGCTGTTGATGGCCGAACTGATTCGTGAGCAGGTGCTGCTGCTCACCCGGGAGGAGGTGCCGCACAGTGTGGCGGTCAGCATCGACAGGGTGGAGGAGATGCCGTCGAAAGGCAAAGGAGGGGGCCGAACTGCGGTGCTGGCCACCGTGCTGGTGGAGCGCAAGAGTCAGAAGGGCATCCTGATCGGCAAGGGTGGCGCCATGCTCAAGGCCATCGGCCAGGGGGCGCGCTTGCAGATGCAGACCCTGATTGATGGTCCGGTGTATCTGGAGTTGTTCGTGAAGGTCGTCCCCGACTGGCGCAGCAAGCCCCAGAGGCTTGCTGAGCTGGGGTACGCCGAAGAGGGGCGTTGACCCCTGCCCTGCGAGGATGGATCCATGGATGAAACCGCTTTCCCCCCGGCCGATCTGGAGGCCTTTCTGCAGATGTGTGCGGGTCGCTGGATGAGCCTGCGCAGCCGGTTCGATCTGGAGGCTGCCGAGGACCAATGGCACACCAGCGACCGCGGTGAGGTCACCGTGAACGCGGCGCGCCAGGGTTCAACCTGGGCGCTCACTGTGGAAGCGGCTGATGGGGCATCCAGCGAGCTGCTGTTTGGCGCTGATGGTGCGCTGACCTTACGCTCGCAGGCTTCAGAACGCCTGGGGCACTGGCAGTTTCGGCCTGATGCCAGTGTGGAATTGGAGGTGATGGAAGGCGACACCCGCTTGCTCGAGCGCATCTGGTTCATCAAGCCCAACCTGCGGCTGCGCAGCACCACAGCCACGGCGGCGGAGGGAACCCCCGTGCAAGCCCGTTTCTGCTCGGAGATTCGGCGCGTGTCTCCGCCGCAGCCCTGATCAGCGATGGCTCCGTACCGGCTCGATGTGGTGACCCTGGCCCCGCAGGCCTTTGCGCCCATGGGTGAGTTGGGGGTGATCGGGCGCGCTTTTCACGCTGGTCGCGCGGAGCTGGTTCTCCACAATCCGCGCGATCACGCCAGCGATCGCTACCGCAAGGTTGATGATGAGCCCTACGGCGGTGGCGCGGGCATGGTGCTCAAGCCTGAACCGGTGTTTGCGGCCTTCGACGCGATTCCTGTTTGCGGGCGTCGCCGGGTGCTGCTGATGACGCCCCAGGGACATCCGTTGCAGCAAGCGGATCTGCAGCGTTGGGCCACTGACCACGATCAGCTCGTGCTGCTCTGCGGCCATTACGAGGGGTTTGATGAGCGCATCCGAACCCTTGCTGATGAGGAGGTGTCCCTGGGCGACTTCGTGCTCACCGGTGGAGAGTTACCGGCGATGACGATCATTAATGGTGTGGTGCGTCTGCTGCCGGGGACGGTTGGCAGTGCTGAATCCCTCGTGGAGGAAAGCCATAGTGATGGACTGCTGGAGCACCCGCACTACACCCGTCCAGCTGAGTTTCGCGGGATGGGGGTGCCTGAGGTGTTGCGCAGCGGCGATCATGGCGCCATTGCCCGCTGGCGTCAGGAGCAGCGGGAGCAGCGAACGGCGGCGCGCCGACCGGATCTGATGCAACGCTGGCAGCAGCGCTTCGGCGCGGACAATGACTCAGAGCACAGGGCCTGAATGACGCTTCGCATCGGTAACGGCTACGACATCCATCGGCTGGTGGCCGGTAGGCCCTTGATTCTCGGTGGTCAGCGCCTTGAGCACCCCGATGGTGTGGGGCTTGATGGCCACAGCGATGCCGATGTGCTGGTGCACGCGATCATGGATGCTCTGCTCGGGGCGTTGTCCCTGGGGGACATCGGTTTGTACTTTCCGCCCACGGATCCCCAGTGGAAGGGGGCGGACAGCCTGGAGCTGTTGCGCCAGGTTGTGGCGCTGATTCAGCAGCGCGGCTGGCAGGTGGTGAATGTGGATTCAGTGGTGATTGCTGAACGCCCCAAACTCAAACCGCACATCGAGGCCATGCGCACCGCCATTGCTGAGGCGATGGGGATTGCGCCTGAGCAGGTGGGTGTGAAGGCCACTACCAATGAACGCCTGGGTCCCGAAGGACGTGAAGAGGGTATTTCTTGTCATGCGGTTGCCCTGTTGAGCCAATGATCACAACCGCGAAGAGCAGGCTGCGCCGCGCTCTGTTTAGGGTGATCGGACCCTTGATGGCTTTGGTGATCGCGTTGGCGGGGCACGACGAACTGCGCGATACCGCCATGGCAGCGGAAAGGGGAGACGACGACGTCGCCGTGGTGGAACACCTGCGCATTCAGGTGCCTGATCAGGCGCGGGATGCCTGGATGGAGGCTGAACGGGGGAGCTGGGAGCCCTGGCTTGCCCAGCAAAAGGGATTTCTCGGTCGGGATCTGCTGTGGGATCCGCGCACAGAAGAGGGCACGCTGCTGATCCGCTGGAGCAGCCGGGACGCCTGGAAGGGGATCCCTCAGGAGGACGTGATGGCTGTGCAGGAGCGGTTCGAACAGATTGCCCGCCAGGCCCTGGGGCAGAGCCAGGGGAATCCTTTTCCCCTTGTGTATGAAGGCGAACTGCTGCCGCCATGACGGTGGATGAGGCCCGGCTCGACCTTCAGCGCCGACAGCGCCTGGGGATGGTGGAGGCCGTGTGGGGTGAGCACAAAAGTGCCGAGCAGATCGTGGCCATCCTGCGCAGCATGCGGGCTGCGGGTGAGTTGGCTCTGGTCACTCGGGTGAACCCTGTCAAGGCTGCTGCGGTTGTGGAGGCCTTGCCTGCCGTGCAATGGCATCGTCCTGCAAGCTGCCTCACGGATGGATTGCTCCCGACCCCGTCATCGGGGATGACGGTGGGCGTTCTCAGTGGCGGTACAAGCGATCGACGCGTTGCCGCTGAAGCGGAACTCGCCTTGCAGGTGCATGGAGTGGCCACCGAGGTGATGCTCGATGTAGGCGTTGCTGGCCTGCATCGACTCCTGGCGGTGCTGCCATCGCTGCAGCCCTTGGATGTGTTGATTGCCTGCGCCGGGATGGAAGGAGCTCTGCCTACGGTGCTCGCCGGGTTGGTGCCGCAGCCGGTGATCGGTGTGCCGGTGTCCGTGGGCTACGGCGTGAGTGCGGGTGGGCGTGCCGCCCTCGAGGGCATGCTGGCGAGCTGCGCCCCCGGCCTCACGGTGGTGAATATCGACAATGGCTACGGCGCTGCGATGGCCGCGTTGCGCATTCTTCGGGGCAGAGTTTCGAAGGATTAGTGCGTGAATGGATCGGGCAAGAGGTTGGTCACGGGGGCTTCGGGATCAATCTCCAGCGTGGCTTCCACCCAAAGGCGCAGAGGACGGGGTAGACGATTCTGCTGATAGCGCTGAAGCGCTTCCATCAGCACGGTGGAATTCACCCAGGAAGGCGTTCGGGCCGGCATTCTGTGCAAGCAGCAACCGCACGGTGCTGGCTGACTTCCAAACGGGCAAGAGGGACGGTTGGAGATCCGGAATCGCTTCAGGACGCTTGCTCGTGCTTGCGTCCCAAGCGACAGAGCTCGTTGCTGTGGGAGGGGGATTCGACGACCCTGAGCGCGCGCACCAGCTCATCGAGATCGTTGCGATCGAGTTCTCCGTTGGTCTGCCACTGCATTGATCGTGGATCTGGACGGGATGCAGGGGCCAAAGAACTGTTGCTTAGTAGTGATTTAAACCTATCGATGTCATGCGCTTTTTTCGCGTTTCATGACATCGATTCTGCGGAAGATTTCCTTAAACCTGATCAGAGGTGTTGGAGATTGGGGTAGGCCGTCACCAGCTCATCGGCGCTGAGCACGTCGCCGGCACCGTCGGGTTGCCAGATCACCTCGAGAGCGATGAGATCGCTCGATGCGGTTGATCCCAGGATGCGCAAGGTTTCACGCAGGTCCTCGCCGTTGTCGGCGCTCTTGAGAGTCACGGAGCGGCGGCTCGCCACCAGGAGCGTCACCACGATGAATTCATTGGTGGCGTCGGCATCCCCGCGGCTCGCGATCGTGTCAACGTTCGAGCGCACGCCACCCACGTTGGTGGTGAGCTCTTCACGCAGCTTGCTGCGCTCGGTCATCGAGAGACGATTGAACGTGGATTCAGCGGCGTTGAAAGGAACGCTGCCCGATTCGGCATTGGCGTAAACCCAAAGATCCGGCTGACGCAAAAGGGCCAGCGTCGTGTCTTGGAGCACCCGCTGCAGGCCGCTGGAGGAGCTGGTATCTGCCGAGGAGGCCAGAGCGCGCAGATCGCTTTGCAGATCTTTGGCGCTGGCCAGAAGGCCGATCTGCAGTTGCAACAGCGACACCGGACCCATGGGGATCTCCCGGGGGCCGTCGGTCCCACCGATTCCACCGCCGAGGGCCGGGCGTCCACCCCCTCCGCGGACCGCATTCACCACCACCCCGACAATCGCCATCAGCACGAGGAATCCCAGTAGGCCTCCACCGCCGAAACCGAAGATCGGGATGATGAAGGGGAAGCCGAAACCACCGCCGTAGCCCCTGCCGTAGCCGCCGTTGTAGCCGCCCCTTACGCCACCGCCGTAACCACCGCTGCGGGGCATGCTGGGCGCCCGGAAGCTGCCGCCTCCGATCCGGCCACCACGGGCCGCTTCACTGGGAAGGGGAGACAGCAACAGAAGACCCACCAGCAGCACTGGCACCATCAGGCCCGAGAGCAAGCGATGGAGCGCACGGTTGGAAAGGCGGTTCGGCGAATGGGCCAAAACGACGTCAAAAACTGAGCTGATCCTAGGAACCACCTCCAACAATGGTGACGATCTCCAGGCTGTCACCGTCCTGAACGGGTTGGGTTCCCCAGCGTTCGGGCGTCAGGATCAGGCCATTGAATTCCACCACCACCAACCTGGGGTGATGTCCGAGGGCGTCGATGACCTGATCGAGATGGGTGAGGGCTCCATTGAGCTCCCGTGCCTCTCCATTCACGGTGAGTTGCATGGCGGATCGACGGTTCAGGTGAGCAGATCCAGCAGTTGCCGGCTGGCAGACGCAGGATCCTCGGACGCCATGATCGCGCTCACCACCGCCACACGCTGGGCGCCCGCCTCACGCACCCGCGGCAGGGTTGTAGCCGTAATCCCGCCAATGGCGAACCAGGGAATGCGGGCTGCTTCGCAGGCTTCCTTCACCCAGCTGAGTCCGGCGGGGTGTCGATCGGCTTTGGTGGCTGTGGCGAAAACCGGCCCCACGCCCACATAATCCGCCCCTTGCTCCTGCGCCTCGTGAAGTTGCGCCAGCTTGTGGGTGCTGCGTCCGATCAGTTTGGCGCTGCCGAGCAGGCGCCGGGCCTCGCGGTATGGCAGATCCTCCTGGCCGAGATGCACACCGTCGGCATTCACGAGCAGCGCGAGGTCGATTCGGTCATTCACGATGAACAGGGCGTTGTGCTCGTGGCAGAGCTGCGCCAGCTGCTGTGCCTCCTGAAGCCGTAGGCCATCAGATCCGTGTTTGCGCCGGTACTGCACCAGGCTGACCCCTGACTGCAGGGCTGCCTCGACGCGTTGCACCAGCCGCTCACAGCCGTCATCGGCTCCGGGATCCGTGATCAGGCAGAGCCTGGCGTCCTCCAACTGTTGCTTGCGGCGGCTGTGCCCGCAGGCCTCGAGGATGCGCACCTCATGGTCGTAGAGCGCGTAGCGCACCGCGGCCGCCGTGCGGGCGAGAACGGCATCACCGTTGCGGGCGAATTCCTCGATCACCCGCAGGGCCTCCTGCACGCGGCTGGCGTTGGCTTTCACGATGGCGACGCTGTCGGTGCGCGTGTCTTGAGCCGGATGCCCCAAGCCCGCCGCGCTATCGGTGGCGGTGGAGCGGGCCTGCCGGTAGCGGTCGTGATGCAGCTGGCCGAGCTGTTGCCGCCAGTCCTTCAGTGGCACCACAAGATCTTGGCGATCGAGGCCAAAGCGGCACCAATCTTCGATCACGCGCAACCCTTCGCGGGCCCGATCGAGGTTGGCATCGATCAGCCTTGCCACACGAGGATCAGTGCTGGGGGCGACAGGCATCGATTCCATGGCACTCTGGGCAGGATCTCATGGCTGACGCGGCGATGGAGAACGGAGGATCGGACAGCACCATGAGCGTGCTGGTGTGGGGAATCATCCTGCTCGGAGGAATCGGTGTGTTCATCGTGTGGGGATTGGCGAACGCCTACCCGTCCTGAGCCCTGAGGGTGTCTCGGGCTGCATCGGCATCCCGTCCGATCTGGTTGCTGAGCTCTTCGAGCCCAGCAAATCGCTGTTGGCCGCGTAAACGCCGCACGGGTTCCACCTGGATCGAGCGACCCACGAGCTCCCGTTCCACATCGAGGAGATGCACCTCCACAGCTGAGGGGGAGCCGGGATCAATGGTGGGTTGGGGCCCGAGATTCATCACCGCCGGCAGCCGCGTGCCCTGGCCATCCACCCAGGCCCAGGCTGCATACACCCCTAGCCCGGGCAGGAACTTGCGGCCATCCACCTGCAGATTGGCCGTTGGCCATCCCAACCCGCGACCCAGTCCCCGTCCGCGCACCACCTTTCCCTGGAAGCTGTAAGCACGGCCCAGCAGGGTGGCGGCCTGCTGCAACTCTCCCGCACTGAGCGCTGCGCGGATGCGGCTGCTGCTCATCCGGCCATCCCCGTCCTCCAGGATTGGCACCACACTCACCGTCACCCCAGCCGCCGAGGCCAGCCGCGCCAGGGTGTCGGTGTCCCCTTCACGGCCCCGGCCGAAACGGAAGTTGGCCCCCACGGCAATGTGCCGGGCCTGCAGCGTGGATAGCAGCACTTGATCCACGAAATCGGCGGCGCTCAGTTGCGCCAGTTGCTTGGTGAAAGGCACCAGCACCAGCTGTTCGACCCCCAGGGGCTCGAGCAGATGCAGTTTTTCATCCGGGAGATCGAGGCGCAGGCGTGGCTCTCCGTGCAGAACCTCTCGGGGGTGGGGCCAGAAACTGACCACGGTGGGATGGCCGCCTGCTGGGTTTGCCGTGATGGCCTCGATCACACGCCGGTGGCCGGCATGGAGACCATCGAAACTGCCCAGGGCGAGCGCAGTGGGCGTGCGGGCCTGCTGAGGTGCGCAGAGAGGGATCAACGGGCCGTGCACGGTGCGGTGGTTGGTGGCAAGTTTGGACGACAGACGACCAAGCCCGCATGGCCGACCGGCTCGATTTCCAGCTGCTGGCCCTCGGCCTGAAGCGAACAGCCTGGATTCGCTTCTGGATCCAGACCGCCCTCGGGGTGGTGGTGGTGGGGGTGCTGCTCTTCAACAACATCGGCGGCAGCCTGTCCCGGAACGCAGACCGTGCGGTGGGACTGAGTCCGGGCCTGTCCCTGACCACCCTGTCGTTCTTTGTGTTGTTGTTCAGCCTCTGGCAAGGCTGGCTGATCGTGCGCCTGGGGCGTGCCCTTGCCAGTGGTGTGCGCCCGAGTCGCGCCGAAGCCAGTCGCCTGATCAAACGCGGGATCCTTGCTGATCTGCTGGGGCTGGTGCTGGCGGCGCTTGGCTATCAGTCGCTCGCTGGCGCCCTCTTTGTGCAGGCGTCCCAGCAGACGCCAGGGATCGCTATCGGTGGCCAGGGTGTTGCTGAAAACCTGGCGATCACCTCCCTGGAGATGCTCTCGGTTCTCAGCAACACGCAGGTGCTGTTCGCCCACCTGATTGGATTGCTGTTTTCGCTCTGGCTGCTGCAGCGGATCTACCGGACCCGCTGACCGTTGAGCTCCAGGCGGGGAAGACCGCCGAGGGGGCCACGCCAAAACAGCTCCGGTTGGATCGGTGTAAGCGAGGGGCTGTTGGCTTCAATCTGGGCTACATCCGTGGGCCAGTCCCGCGGGCCATCGCCGCCGGATTCCAGGTCTTCCACCACTTCCCCCGCAAGCCAGTAGTAGGTGCGGCCGCGGGGATCCTTGCGAGGGCTGAATTGCTCGTCGTAGCGGCGGATCGACAGGCGCGTCCAGCGCAGAGGTCCCATCACCTCTGGGCGGCAGGGGGGGATGTTGAGGTTGAGCAGCAGATTCTCAGGCCACTGATCACGCAGTGCGGCTGTGGCCACCTCCACCGCCAGGGCGGCAGCACCCTGGAAGTCGCGCCACTGGAAACAGGCACTGCTGATGGCCATTGACGGCAGCCCCTCGAGTGTTCCTTCCATCGCCGCAGCCACGGTGCCGGAACAAAACACGTCGGTTCCCAGATTCGGGCCGTGATTGATGCCGCTCAGCACCAGGTCCGGTGCCTCATCCATCAGTTCAAACAAAGCCAGTTTCATGCAGTCGGCGGGTGTGCCACTGCAGGCCCAGGCGCTGATGCCCGCATCGAACAGGCTGTCGGCTTTCTCGGCTCGAATCGGAGTCTGGAGCGTGAGTCCATGGCCGGTGGCGGAGCGCTCGCGATCGGGGCAAACCACAGTCACCTGGTGCCCTGCTGCTGCCGCAGCACCCGCCAGAGCACGGATGCCGTCGGCGAATACCCCGTCGTCATTGCTGATCAGGATCCGCAAGGGGGCCATGGAATCAAAAGTCGATGGGGCGAACCTAGTCGTGCTCACTGCTTACAGTCAGCTGCCGTCTTGTCAAAGCCGTGAGCGCCACCGTCACCCTGCAGCAGCTCACCGATCAGCTGGAGGCCCTTGAGGCCGAAGCGGCTGAGGCCATCTCTGCCGCTGCCGATGCCGAGGCCCTTGAGCAATTGCGGGTGGGTTTGCTCGGCAAGAAAGGTCGACTCTCCGGTGTGCTCGGCGCCATGGGCAAGTTGCCCGGCAACGAGCGGCCGCTGGTGGGTCAGCGCGCCAATGTGTTGAAAACCCAGGTGCAGTCGCTCCTGGGAGAGCGCCTTCTGGCTGTGAAACAGGCGGCGATGGAAGCGCGGATCGCCGCGGAAACCCTCGATGTCACCGCGCCTCCGCTGGGTGTTCCCATGGGGCATCGCCACCCCTTGATCAGCACCACCGAAGAGATCGTTGATCTGTTTTGCGGTCTTGGTTATCAGGTGGAGGAGGGCCCCGAAGTGGAGACCGACCATCACAATTTCACCGCCCTCAACATCCCTCCGGATCACCCGGCCCGGGACATGCAGGACACCTTCTATCTGAAAGACAACCTGCTGCTGCGCACCCACACCTCACCGGTGCAGATCAGGCATCTGGAAACCAACCCACCACCGGTGCGCATCGTGGCCCCCGGGCGCGTGTACCGCCGCGATGCTGTGGATGCCACCCATTCGCCGGTGTTCCACCAGGTGGAGGTGCTGGCGATCGATGAAGGTTTGGATTTCAGCCATCTGCGCGGCACGGTGATGGCCTTTCTCAAGGCCTTTTTCGGCGATCTACCGGTGCGGTTCCGTGCCAGTTACTTCCCGTTTACGGAGCCTTCCGCTGAGGTGGATGTGCAATGGCGGGGCCGCTGGCTTGAGGTGATGGGCTGCGGCATGGTGGATCCGGCGGTGCTCGAGGGCCTGGGGCTCGATCCGGAGCGCTGGAGCGGTTTTGCCGCTGGTCTTGGGGTGGAGCGTTTCTGCATGGTGCGCCACGGCATCGACGACATCCGCCGGCTTTACACCAGCGATCTGCGCTTCCTCGAGCAGTTCTGAGGCCGGGCCCGACCCCTGACGGGCCAAGTTTGCTGCCGAACGCTGTCGGATCCCAGTCTTCTCTCCATGATTTGGTGAGCAGTGATTCGGCTTGAACGGTGTCCGTGCTTTCGGTGTTCGATGGCTCCGCACGAGCTCTGGAGATTGTTCAGGTTCTCTCGAAGCATGAATGGGCGTTCCTCTCCCAGCTTCTGCGGCGTGGTGATGCCGAGGAGACCAGGCTTCCCCTGCCATCGGTGCTGTGCAACATCCTGACGGAACTGGGGCCGGTGTACGTGAAGCTGGGTCAGTTGCTCAGCACCCGCCCGGACCTGCTCGGTGAGGCCTACATCGAGGCTCTCAGTGAGCTGCAGGCGAACGTGCCGCCCGTGCCCTGGGAAAGGGTGCGTCCCCAGCTGGAAGAGCAGCTGAAGTGTGAGGTCACCCAGGCCTTTCACAGCTTCGAGCAAGCGCCGATCGCCGCGGGAAGTGTGGGACAGGTGTATCGGGCGACCTTGCGGGATGGGGTGCCGGTGGCCGTGAAGGTGCTGCGTCCCGGCATCGAGGCCCAGGTGGCGGAGGACGGCCGCTTGCTGCGCAAAATTGCCGCCTTGGCTTCAGCCACGGCCTTGGGCAGTCAATACGACTTCACGGGGTTGGCGGACCAGGTGCTGGACGCCTTGGGGCGAGAGCTGGATTTCCGCATCGAAGCCCAAAACACGCTCCGCTTGGAGCGCTGCTTGGAAGCCTCGTCGTTTGTGCCCGAGGGGCAGCTGCGCCTGCCTCAGGTGGTGCAGAACCTGTCCGGCCAACGGGTGCTGGTGCTGGAGTGGATCGACGGCGACGCCATCCTCACGGACCAGGCGCGCCACTCCCTCAGCCAGGGCCCCGGTGTTGGCCCCACCACCACGGCCCTGCTGGGTGCCTTTGTGGAGCAGTACTTCGTGGAGGGGTTTTTTCATGCCGATCCCCACCCTGGAAATTTGAAGGTGTTGAGCGACGGCAGCGTGGTGCTGCTCGATGCCGGCATGGTTGGCGTGTTCGACCCGCGCACCCGGGGCAACCTGCTGGATCTGGTGCTGGCCCTGATCAATCAGGACGGTGCCAGGGCCACCGATCTGCTCGAACAAATTGCTCCAGCGGCCCGCGGGGTGAAGGTGGACCGGCAACAGCTTCAGCGCCAGCTGGATGCGTTGATTGCCAGCAGCTTTTCCAAACCCCTGGAAGAGCTCAATTTCGCGCTGTTTCTGGCCGACCTTCTGCAGTTGGCGAACCGCACGGGTTTGCGCGTGCCCGGAACCCTTGGGCTGTTTGTGAAGTCGGTGACCAACCTTGAAGGGGTGGGTTGCTCGCTCAACCCTGCGTTCAGTTTCACCGGAGAAATGCAGCCCCTGGTGGCTCAGTTGTTGGCGCGCTCGGTGATGCTGCCCCAGGAACGCTTGATGCAGTTCGGCCTGGATCTGCGCAATTTTTCCCTTGAAGCGCCGCGTCAACTCAGCCAGCTGCTGCGGCGCTTCAGCAGTGATGAGCTGGTGTTTGCCCTGCAGCTTGAGGGGCTCGAGTCGCTGCGCGCCACGCTCGAGCGGCTGTCGCAGCGGGTGTCTCTGGCGATTCTGGTCGCCGCACTGCTGCTCAGCGCAACCCTGATGGCGTCTCTGGCGCAGCAGGAATTGCTGCGCAATGTGAGTGAGGGATTGTTCATCGGCGCCACGCTTTTCGGGCTCTGGTTGATCGTGTCTTTGCTCCGCTCCAACCGCCGTTGATTGCCAGTGGATCAACAAACATTTGCACCTGGGAACAGTCGGGGCTGCCTTCTCATAAAGTGAACTTGCTGTTGCGTGATGCGGTCGGTGCCCCGGGTTGGACTGATCGTCAATGACGGCAAGCCATTGGCGGTTGAGACCGCAACCACCATTCAGGCGCGCCTGGAGCGTGGGGGCCACGAGGTGGTGCGGGTGAGCAGCTCCGGCGGGATGGTGGGCTTCGCCAATCCCGACCAGCACCTGCGCATGCTCGGATACAACGCCTGTGTGCCGGAAGGTTTTGACCCTGCGATGGCCCTGGCGATCGTGCTCGGGGGAGATGGCACGGTGCTCTCGGCGGCGCGGCAGACAGCGCCGGTGGGCGTGCCGATCCTCACGATCAACACCGGGCACCTCGGCTTTTTGGCTGAGGCATACCTCGATGATCTCGATCGGGCCCTGGATCAGGTGCTGACGCAGCAGTGGACGATTGAGGAGCGCGCCAATCTGGTGGTGAGCGTGATGCGCGGTGATCAACGCCGCTGGGAGGCTCTGTCTCTCAATGAAATGGCTCTGCACCGTGAACCGCTCACGAGCATGTGTCACTTCGAGATCGCCATCGGCCGCCATGCACCGGTGGATATCTCCGCGGATGGCGTCATTCTCTCCACTCCCACGGGATCCACGGCCTATGCCCTCAGCGCAGGTGGACCGGTGATCACGCCGGATTGTCCGGTGCTGCAACTCACGCCGATCGCTCCGCACTCGTTGGCGTCACGGGCTCTGGTGTTCAGCGATGCGGAGCCCGTGACCGTGTTTCCCGCCACGCCGGAACGGTTGATGATGGTGGTGGATGGCAGTGCCGGCTGTTATGTGTGGCCGGAAGACCGGGTGCTGATCCGGCGCAGCGACCATCCCGTTCGTTTCGTTCGGCTCACAGACCACGAGTTTTTCCAGGTGCTGCGCAACAAACTGGGTTGGGGACTGCCCCATGTGGCCAAGCCCGATCGCGCATGACTCTGCCTGCCCCGCTGACGCAAAAGAGCGAGCAACGCCCCTTGGTGCTGTTGCTGGGCCAGGAGGCTCTGGCCCTGGCGGACCGGCTTCTGGCCTCGGGCTACCAATCCCATGCGGGATTGGCTGGCACCAGTGACGCGCCGGCGGCGGCTCTGGTGGGAGCGGATGCGATCGATCAGGTGGCCTCGCTCAGAGATCGCTTTGGCTCGATGCCGATCCTGATCGGCGTCAGCGAAGACACGATTGAGGCCCGTGAGGCCTGTTTCAGCTGCGGTGCCGATGATTTCTGGTTCACCACCAGTGGGGCCAGCGACCTGTTGCAGAGGCTGCGCCTGCACCTGGCGATTCAGGAGCGCAGTCAGATGCGTCGTCCGTTGCTGACGGTGGGTGACCTGAGTGTGGACATCAGTTGCCGGCAGGTTCGGCGTGGCCAGAGACCCATTGCCCTCACGGCCCGTGAATATGCCCTGCTGATGTTGCTGATGGAGGAGCGGGGCACTGTGGTGGGCCGCGACCGGATCCTGCGCGAGGTCTGGAACGACGAGCAGGGAGCCTCCAGCAATGTGATCGAGGTGTATGTGCGCTACCTGCGTCAGAAGCTGGAAGAGGGAGGGGACTCGCGGCTGATCCATACGATCCGTGGCCGCGGCTACTGCCTCAACGATGGTGCGCCAAGACTCGACCCCAGTTGATGGAGCTGCCACCACCACCGCAAACCCTGCCCATTGAGGCGCGCTGGTGCCTGCAGTCTCGGCCAAGGACCTGTATCGCCTTGGAAGTGGCCGATACACCCAGGGAACAGCAGCTCGGCTTGATGCAACGGCCGGCGCTGCCGCCGCTGCGAGGCATGTGGTTCCCGGCTCGTCCGCCTCGCCCCCTGCGTTTCTGGATGCTGAATACTCTTGCGCCTCTCGATCTGGTGTTCGTACGGGACGGACAGGTGCTCGACATCGTCGCTTCTGTGCCCGTCTGCCGATCACTCCCCTGCCCGTCCTACTGGGCGGATGCCGATGGCAACGGGCGGGCGGATTTCGCCGATGGTGTGGTGGAGATCGGTGCGGGCGAAGCGGCGCGCCTGGGAATCAAGGTCGGCGCTCCTGTGGCCATCGAAGCCGTTGATCACGAAAATGTAACGTTGCCGTAACGCACTCGTGCCGCTTGCGTCACGTTGGCGTTCGCTTTGGCGTTCTCTTTGGGCTCAGCCAAAGAAGCCTTTCGATTGCAGGAACAGGCCAATGGCCAGCAGCGGCCCGAAGCCGGCGATCAGCACGGTGATCTTCATGCGGATCGGGGACACCTGCTTGTTGTTCTGAATCGACATGACGGCGGATGCTGGTCTCGGCCTGATTCTGAGGCTCAGGGCTGCGCTTTCGTGCCTTTGAGGATCAGAACGGGATTCATCGGCGCCAGGCGGGTGCCTTCGGCCAGAGGCTGACCGCGCCAGGCCTGTTGCTGGCTGATCTGCAACTGCAGTTCAGCCTGCTCGAGCACAGGCCGCAGTTCGGCCAGCGCTTCCAGGGTCGCCAGGGGGATCACCACCACACCGCCAGGCCTGAGGCGATCGATCACTGCCTTGAGCAGGGTTGCGCGTTGGCGCCCGCCTCCTCCCACCAGCACGCGATCCGGATCCGGAAGCTGAGGCAGAAGCGTTCGAGCATCCCCCTCCAGTACGGAAGCCGGAGCAACGCCAAGTCGTTGGGCATTGGCCTGGATCAACGCCCCGCCGCCGCTTCGGCGTTCGATCGCCATCAGCTGCAGCTGCGGGCGCAGGCGCAGAGCCTCCAGGCCCACACTCCCTGTGCCAGCCCCCAGATCCCAGAGCACGCCTTGCTCCGGCAGCTCGAGATCCGCGAGCAGCTGAATGCGCACCTCCCGTTTGGTCATCAGCCCGGGGCGGTCGTCGTGCTGCAGGTAGTCGCCATCGGCAATCCCAAACAGCGGAAGAGCCTCCGCAGCGGATGCGGCGGGAGGTTGGGCCAGCAGCACAACCAGATGCAGGGGGTGCAGGTCGTCCGGGCAGGGCCTGGTCGCTTCGAGGCGCTGCACGCGTTCGTCGTGGTGACCGAGGGCTTCACACAGCCAGAGGCTGTAGCTGGATTCGAGCCCGCTGCCGCGCAGAATCGCGCGCACCTCTTCCACGCCTCCTCGGCCTGGATCGGTGAGCACCGCCAGGGCAGCTGGCCGTTTCTGCAACCGCTGGGCCAGGGGGCTGGGATCACGGCCGTGCAAGCTGATCCATTCGGCTCCCTGCCAGGGTTTGCCCAGGCGGGCGAAGGCCAGCTGCATGGAGGAGGGGGCTGGGTGGAAACGCAGCCGCTCGCTGCCCAGCCGCTCAATCAACACACGACCAATCCCGAACCAGAGCGGATCGCCACTGGCCAGCACCACAATCCGCAGGGTGGGCGCCAGGGGGGCGAGGGCGTCACTGAGGGCAATCGGGTCATCGCTGACCAAGCGCTGCTGGTCGTCGGCGCGACTGCCGAGCCAATCCACAAGCTGGGGCAGCAAGCGTTTTGGCGCTGCCACCAGGTCAGCGTTCTGCACCAGGTGTTGGTGCATCGGTGGTAAAGACGCCGGAGCGCCGGCGTCGGTCCCGATCACATCGATCATCACCTCATTGTGCTGATGGCGGTATTCGGTGGCGCTGATCCCGATTGGGCAAACCTTGAGAGCGGAGTTCTGCGTTAGACGGACGCCTCTTCATGCACTGGCTAGAGAAAGTTTGTGTTGAACCTTGGCAATGCCAGTGCGTCCTTTCGTCCGTCGCAGCTCCCTTGCGCTTTTGGCCTCAGCCATCACAGCAGGGGTGTTGGTGACCTCCTGCGGCAAGTCGGAGGAGAGCAAGACGGCTTCGACTGGCAGCGACTGTCCGAAAGCAGCGGTGGTTCAGGAGGGCACAACCGTGACACCGGTGACCAAAGCCAATTACGCCGTTGCCGAAACTGAAGTGATTCTGGCGGATTATGTCCGCAAGATCGCCAAGGGCACCTGCAGCGCTGGCGTGGGTGTGTTCCTCCACCAGCGCGCAGCCATGGATCCAAAAGAGCGCACCATCCTGCGCCCCAATTTCGACACCCTCTATTCCTTCGCGGTGCTCGATCTCGAGAGCCCCGCCACCGTGGTCCTTCCTGATACGAATCGCTACCAGATTCTCGAAGTGATCGATGAAGAGCATTGGATTCCCCTGATCAGTGACAAACCAGGCCGTTATGAGTTGACCAAGGAGTCAGTTGGCAGTCGCTATGCCTTTGCTTTCGTACGCACGCAGGTGAATGTGCAGGATCCAGAGGATCTCAAGAAAGCAGCTGCTGCGCAGGATGGGATCAAGCTTGAGCAAGCCAAGAAAGGTGAATTTGTCTCGAAGAAGAAATACGATATGAAGGAGATCCTTGCCTTGCGTGAGGATTACAACAAGCGTCGGGAACCTGAAGGTGTGACGTCAGAGATGGCGTTCGGAAAGAAGGGTGAATTGACAGAGGAATTGCGTAACTTTGGTGTTGCTGTTGGCTGGGGCGGCCTTCCCAAAGAGGGAGCTGTTTATCCCTTCCCCAAAGTGGTCGATTCCACTGAGCCCCACACGCTCACTTTGAAAGATGTTCCCAGTGATCCTCGTGCCTTCTGGTCAGTGACTGTCTATGACCATAAGGGGTTTTCAACCGGTGAAAGTTATAATATTAACAGTGCGTTTGCCAAAAAGAATGAGAATGGAGAATATGTGATTCACTTGGGTGGAGATAAGAGCCAGGACAATTACCTTGATATCTATCCAGGTTGGAATGTTGCTCTGCGGATTTACTCGCCGACCGAGGCCTATTTCGATGGAAGTTGGACACCACCTCAGTTTGAGCCTGCAAAGTAATTCATTGCTTTGATATGCATCTTTAAGTTTTTCGTCGCCTTGAATTCATGATCAAAAATTTCCCCAATTCCGCTGCTGCGGCCCTACTTGGCGTCGCTCTGATCGCTGGTGGATGCGCTCAGACCAAAGCTCCCGATGCATCCTCTGATGCACAATCTGATGCAACAGCAAAAGCATCATCTCCATCGCAAGTGCCCAAGCCGGGGGATTGCCCGAAGCCTGCCGTTGAGATCCAAAGTGAAGAGGTTGTGCCCGTTACCAAGGCCAACTACGCCGCAGCAGAAACCCAAACCGTGATGGCCGCTTATGTGGGCAAAATTGCCAAGGCCACCTGCAGTGGAGGTGTGGGGGTGTTGTGGAACGACAGCAAGGCTGCTGATCCCAAGGATCGAACGGTGATCCGGATTAATTTCGATACCCTCTATTCCTGGTTGGTTCTTGATCTCAACAGCCCAGCCATGATCACATTGCCTGAAACGGGTGGTCGTTATCAGAGCGCCATGGTTGTGAATGATGAAGGGTATACCTATGTGCATCAAGATCCCGGTGAATACAAGCTCACCAAGGAGGCCGTTGGCAGTCGCTATGCAATGGTGGCCTTCCGTACCGGTGTGAACATTCAGGACCCAGCTGATGTTGCGAAGGCGCAGGCCTTGCAGGCCAAGCTTGCGGTGAAGCAGGCACAGAAAGGGACCTTCATTCAGCCCAACCAATGGAATAAGGAGCAAATGCTTGCTCTGCGCGCCGACTACAACAAGGAGCGCAACGAGAAGGGGATCCAGTCGGAGGCCTTGTATGGGCGGAAGGGAGTCGTTTCTCCTGAGCAGAACAATATGGGAGTCGCCGTTGGTATTGGTGGTCTTCCCAAAGAGGGAGCGGTTTACCTCTTCTATACACCCACATCAACCGATCCCCAGACACTCACCCTTAAAGATGTTCCCAATGGTGATAATGCCTTCTGGTCGTTGACTGTGTACGACAAGGAGGGCTTCCCCACGGGTGAGCCATTCAATTTGAACAGCGCCTTTGCGAAAACGAATGACCAAGGTGAGGTTGTTGTTCACTTTGGTGGTGATAAAAACCAAGACAACTATCTTGCAATCTATCCAGGCTGGAATGCCACCTTGCGCATCTACAAACCCAAGCCTGCCTATTTCGACGGCAGTTGGAAGCGGCCTGAATTGAAGTTAGCTCAATAGCGGGCTGATAGGCAGTGGGATGATTCAGTCAAAAAGCCAGCGCAGGCCGAGGTTGATGCCACTTTGGCTGGTGGTGTAACCGTTGCCTGAACCTCCGGCGTAGTCGAGCCCGAAATATTTGTAAGAGAGTGAGGCCTGGGCTGAGTTTCCAAGGGCGTAGGCAATGCCCGCTTGAGCGGTTCCGCTCAGATCGGTTTCACCGCTGAGACCGAAACCACCGGCATCGAGGTAGGCGAAGGCTTGCCACTCTTTGTTGAAGGCATAGGTGGCCATCATCCCAATCAAGGGCTGCACCCATGTATTGCCCCAGCTATCGCTGGCAGAGCGCTCAAGATTGCGGCTGCGCTCACGGTTCACCACAACGCCATCCACGCTGACGGTGCGATCGCGGCGGAAATCCACTTTGGTGGACAGATTGGCGTCGATCAGACGTGCTCCAGCAAATCCCACAAAGCTTGTGCTGCCCTGCTCCATATGAGGTTTTTGGATCGCACCTGCCCGATAGCGCATCGCCAGATCGACGATGGTTTGGTTGATGTCGACATCCACGTTGACTTTGATGTTGCGTTGCCGCAACACGGCGGGGAGGTCGAGTTGGTTCCTCAGGGGGTTGTTGGTTTCCCTGACGAAAGACTTTGAGGTTGAAGCCGAGTTGGCGGCATGGTTGATACCGGTGAAAACACCAAGCCGACCGTATTCAGCAGACGCCTTGAAGGTCAGCGCGCCGGTGAGTGTGTCGAAGATGCTCGATAGCGGAACGTCCGCGGTCGTGGAGTTCTCGTTGATCGTGGTGGTGGATGTGGTCTGAAGCGGTAGGAATGCGTAGAGATCGAGATACACCCGCCAGGCATCATCAAGCTCCTGCTCTTCAGCGGTCTTCTCTGCGCTCTCCTCATCGGTGGTCTGGCTCAGGACCAATGGCGCCATGGGCATCGAGCCGATCTCCGACTCTTGCGTTCGTGAGGGCATTGGCGCTGGCATGGGCTCAGCAGCAGCGCGCAATTCAGGGATTGCAATCAATGCAATTAGAGGAAGTATGAATCTGCGCATCAACTCAAAATTACAGGACTCAATTTAGGGATTCCAGGCAAGAGCGGCCTGCTCCGGTGATCCCGTTTGTGCAGACTATGGTGCTGTAAGACCCATTCCCTGAGGCCATTGATCTAAAACTCGCCGTACTTACAAAACGATCGTGATGGCGGCATTGAAGGTTTTGGCGTTCTCGCCTCTCTGCTGGCTCGTGGCAGGAGCGTTGCTGGGTCCTTCTGTCAGCGCACAGGTCACTGACCAGCCTCTCGTCGCAGATCCGGCGGATTTTGATTTCACTCCCCTGCTTCTGACCGAAGCAACCATTGCTCAGAATGGTGCGGATCAGTCTCAGCCTGGTACAGGAAATGAGCCTGTTTCTGTGACCCCTGGAGAATCGAAGGCGAAGGAAGAGGGTTCTCTTGCTAAGGCAGCACAGAACCCAATTGCGAGCTTGATCAGTCTTCCGATTCAATGGAATTCCACGCCTTCAACCCAGTGGGCTCCAAATGTCACAATCCCATCTCCTGATCCTGCTCTTCCCCCCTATCGCACCAACTTCAAGGCGAATCAAACGCAAAATGTTGTGAATGTGCAGCCTGTCATTCCCTTCAAGGTGAGTGAGGGGTTGACGCTGGTAACACGCACGATTGTTCCCTTTATCTCTCAGCCATGGGCTCGGGGTACATCCATTCAGTCGTTGGGCGATATCAATCCATCTGTCTTCTTCGTGCCAACACTGAAGGGTAATTTCACCGTTGGCGTTGGACCAACGATGGTGATTCCATCGGCAACTGACAATCGCCTTAGCTCGAAGCGTTGGAGTGCGGGGCCGACAGGTGTTCTTGTTTATACAAAGGGGCCAATTGTTGCCGGTGGTTTGATCAATAATATCTGGTCATTTTCAGGAGAAGCTGGTCGCGATGTGAATAAGATGTTGATTCAACCTTTTCTGAATTACAACCTGCCGAAGGGTTGGTACCTCACTAGCTCCCCCATCATTACTGCCAACTGGAATCAAGCTGAAAACAAAGGTTGGACTGTTCCGGTCGGGGCTGGTGTTGGTCGTGTTTTCGTTTTAGGGACGCAACCTGTGAATGCATCGCTGAGTGCCTATTACAATGCAGTTAAGCCAGAGGTAGCCGGTCAAACTCTGATTGGAGATTGGACGTTCCGCGCTCAAGTTCAGTTCCTTTTCCCAACGGGAGGGTAGTCAGGTTCCATTCTCTTGCAATGTTTGGCTAGGACTTTCCTCGAACAGGTTTTGATAAGCCCTGGCAAAATGACCTCTGCTGTTAAAATTAAAGTGTTGGGCGATATCTGAAACGTTGCGAAGCGTGGCTTTGCTTCTCGCTTCTTCGCTACGCAACATCCAATTCACTTGTTCGAGGCGGATGATTTTCATCAACTCCATGGGGCCCATTGCGTAGGCGTCTTTTGTGCCTTGAATGAGAGTTCGTCTGGAACAGTACAATAATCTGCTAATATCGTCGAGATGCAATTTTTCGTTTCCGCGCTTGAAGCCAAGTTGGATCAAGTTGCTAACGAGTAGCTGGCGTTGCGTTAGTTCAAAAGGGTAAAAAGTAATGTGTTTTGAATTTGTGCAAGAGTCTAGGAATTCTTTGATGATCAAATAGCCTATTTGTTGCCGCTTGAAAAAGCTAGTGGTTGATTGTTTGATTGCGCTCTCAAGTAAAATTTTCAACTTTTCGTGTTGGCAAGGGGTAATTTGTGCGCTGTTGCAATTCATGAAATGTTCCCTTAGCTTCTCTGCGTCTCGTGGGCTTAAGATAGTGTTCAGTGCGTTAGCAGATGTGATTGCAAAATAGGTTGTTGTGTTTGCTGTAAGTTGAAAATGTGATTCCCTTAGATTTAATTTAAACCCATTAATTGAATAGTTGGGAACAGTGATCGTATGTGTTTTGTGTTCGTCGGCTATGCCTGACGCTTCCAGGCAAAAGCTCATGAAGTCGGGTCCGCGATCACCATTCAAGAGCAAGCATTGATTGCTGCTGATTGCAAGAATGATGACCGAGTTGAAATTTGTGCAGCTGAATCGGCCTGTTAATCGACCTTGGCTCAGTTGGATCGCTTCGAATGTCTTGCCGAGGTGCTTCAGGTGGGCGGCCAGTTCGCTCGCAGACTTGAATGAGGCAGACCAACTCAGAGATTGAGGGCTTGGAGCGTCTGTGGCCGGTGCGCGATGGACCTCTGCGCTGAAACTTCTCATTCCATTGGTCGACCTTATCGCTAAGTTAAGGGTCCTGAGGCCTGTGCTCGCCTGCAAAGTGTCAATTGTTTGAATGCACCCTCTTCAGCGTTGTTCCGATCAGTTTGTCGCCGGGGGATGCATCAGGCCTTCAGTCTTGGCTCAGGCGCTTCGCTTCTACAAACCGCACTGGCGTTGTGGGTTGAACGCTGTGATCCCTGTTCTCTCTGGGTTGCTGCTCGAACCTTTGGCCTGGCTCCAGACAGCTCTGTACTCCAGGCGTTTGGCGACGATTCAGCCACCTGATGATCCTGTTGTGGTGATCGGGCATTGGCGCAGCGGCACCACTTACCTGCATCAACTGCTGGCGTCCGATCCAGCTGCGGCTACGGCGAGGAATGCCTTAACGGTTGCTCCGCAGGTGGGCCTCCTTTTGAAGCCTTGGATCGTTGGCTTCTTGAATCGGATCATCAGCGCGCATCGCCCGATCGATGCGGTGCCTTGGTCGGCGCTGGATCCTCAGGAGGACGAACTCGGTTTGGTGCGGCTCACCTTGGACACCAACATGGCCGGAGTGGCGTTCCCGCGCTGTTACCCACGATGTTTTCGTCGTTATGTGCTGGCCTCCACGGCATCCTTCCGGCGTGAGCTTGCGCGGTTCACCAAGCTCACCTGGTTGCACGACGGGGATGGGAAGACCCATCTCGTGATCAAAAATTCGGCCCACACAGCACGTATTCCCCTGCTCTTGCAGTTGTATCCCAAGGCTCGTTTTGTGTTGCTCAAGCGCGATCCAATCGCGTCGATTCGCTCCCTGGTGCAGGTGAAGCAGCGCTTGGGGGGGGCTGATGGGATTTCAGGCTGTGCCCGATCAACTGCAACAGGTTGAGGAAACCGTGGCGGCCCACGCTGAGCTGATGGGCGCCTTTACGGCGGCCCGTGCCCAGATCCCACCTGGGCGGTTGGTGGAGGTGGCCTATACCGATCTGGTGGCATCGCCCATCACAACGGTGGAGAGGATTTATCGAAACCTCGGAATCGCTGGTTGGCAGCAGGCCCGAGCGGCGATTCAGGCGCGAGCGACCCAGGCGAGGTCCTATCGCCCCTCTCCTGTGCAGTTGGAAGCGGCGGCGGAGCAGCGGTTGCAGGAGCTGATCGCCCAACAACCGCCGCATTCCTGAACCGTTATTGACCAAAGGCCACTTGGCATGCGGCGTTCAGCAGTTGTGCCTCATCGGCATTGCGCGGTGTGGCGCCGTTGAGTGTCCCCTGGCGGCAGTCGGCACTGAAGCGCACCGTGCTTCCCCCCTCATTCACCTCAAACGTCACCACATCGCCCGTGGCGGTCACGCTTGGGTAATAGAGGTAGTAATCGGAGTCGGGAACCTCGATGTAGCTCACCTCATTGCTTTGCGCTGATGTCACGAGGCTGTTGATCACGCCAAAAGTGGCCAGACCAGCCAGGCCCCAGGCCGCAGCCTGACCGGGATACCACCCCCAGTTGTTGTAGTAGGAGCTTCCGTACCATCCATAGGTCCAGGGTCGGTTGTTGGTCCAGTTGTTGTTGCTGTACCAACCCTTGCCATAGCGATCCCAGTTGTTGACCACATCACGGCGGGTATCGGCCCTTGTATCGACGCGATCCGTGCGGTTGTTCTGGCGGCTGTTGGTGCGGTCCGTCCGTCCCTGCTGGCGGGCATCGATGTTGCTGCCGCGCGTGGTCTGGCGGGTATCGCGGTTGCCCTGACGGGTGCTTTGGCGTGTGCCGCTGTTGCTGCGCACTTGGCCCTGGCGCGTGCTGCGATTGCCCTGGCGGGTGCTTTGGCGGTTGCCACGGGTTGTTTGACGGGTGGTCTGACGACTGCCGCTGTAGGAGCTGAAGCCGGTTCGACCGCTGCTGCGTGAGCCACTGCTGCGCGAGCCACCACCTCTGGACCCACCACCTCTGGACCCACCACCGCGGCGTTGGCTCAGGAGCTGTTCTTGCGCGGACTCCTGATGGATGGCGTCGTCGCTGGAGAGGGCGGCCAGGCCGGCCGCGGGTTGCAGGGAGAGGAGCAGGCCGAGGCATCCTGCGATCGGTCTTGTGCAGCGGTTTCTGATGGTTTTTGTCATTGCTTGATGGCTTCCTTGAGGCGGTCACAACCGTTGTCAAAACAGGCCACATCCACGCGACCATTGGGAGCGAAGGCCATGCCCACCCGGGTTCGGCCCTGCATGGCATCACCGCTGTTGATCAGAACGTCGGCCAGGAATGAGGGGTTCTTCACGCAGAAGGCCTCATCGTTGAAGCACAACTCCTCTGTTTTGAAGTTGATCAACGCGTTCTTCACCGAGGTCCAGGGCTTGGCGTTGCTGCCCCGTCCTTCAATGCGCACGTAGGGATCCTCGATCACGCGGTAGCTCACGGTGCGGGAGCCGAACTGATGGCGGTATTCGGTGGTGTCGTCGACGTTGACCGCCTGCACGCGACAGGCAAAGGATCGATCGCCGGTTCTGCAGGTGGTGTTCAGGCTGTACAGCTCTTCGGCCATCACCACGGGTGCGCTGAGACTGCCAAGCAGGAGGGTTAGGCCTGCCAGCGCCCCAGCACAATGCTGATTGGGCATGGGTGTTGAGGGTGGCGGAGGTGTCAACGCCTCCATGACGTCACCATGACCATCGATCGTGCTGGTGGCAGCAGGTCTGCACAGTTGGGACCAGCGCGCCTGGTGGCGGTACGTTGGCGCCCAGACGTCAACACGGTTGTGGTCCAGTCTTTTGCCCTTGCTGTGGCTGTGTTGTTGCTGGTGCCGATGCCAGCGCGAGCGGTGGATGACTGCGGTTTGATCAAGCGTTTGATGAACACGCTTGGTGCGTCGATGGCGCGCAACCGCATGCTGATTGCCGCCTCTCAAGCTTCAGGGGACAACGTGCAGCAGGCTGAGGAGGCGAGTGCGCTCCTGGCGCGCCAAACCAAGGATTTTCGCGAGTTGCGGGAGGATTACGTGCGCAATCAATGCGGTGATGACTGGGATTGATTCACGGCAGCCTTCTTCGCGCCGCCAGCGTCTGCATGAATTGCTGCTGGCCTTGATCGCCCGAGAGGACGACCTCGAGCTGATGGATGGCGAGGGTCCTGCAGGACTGGCGGGCTCGGCAACAGGTGAAGGGGCCGTTGCGGCGGCCCGGTGGTTGGAGCGCAACCAGCGAGTGTTTCAGAAATATCAGGCTCTGGTGCGCACGGCAGTCACCCTTGACGCGCTGCTCGATGAAGAGCAGCGGTTGGATTCTTCTGAGGCCTAGGCCCGCCACGGTCTTGGGCTCTGCTCCTGGCGATCCCCTGGTTTCTCTGGCGATGTCTGGCAATCTGGGGCGACCTTCCGCCGGCCCATGGCTCCCCTCGGTCTGTCTGCCCTGCGCTCGCTCCTGCGCCGCAGTTCCCGGCCGCAGGCCTGGACGCCACCTGAGGCCAGTTGGAGCCGGCCGTTCGGTTTGGGCTGGGATCAGCCCTACACGGTGCGTTACGCCAGCAATCTTGATGACGGCCCCTGGCACGGCATGCCCCTGGGGGGCTTTGGTGCTGGTTGCATCGGCCGCAGCTCCCGCGGTGACTTCAACCTCTGGCACCTCGATGGTGGAGAGCACTGGTATGGAACGATCCCCGACTGCCAGTTCGCCCTGTTCGAAAGCAACGGCAGCAGCCAACGGGCCCACGCGTTGGCCGTGAAGCCCGAGGCGGATGCCTCACGCCCCAACAGCGCTGAGCCCCTGGCCGCCTGGGATTGGTATCCCGCCAGTACGCCGGAGCGCAGCACCGGCACCTACGCCGCCCGCTATCCCCTGAGCTGGACCCATTACGAGGGCGTCTACGACGCCGAGGTGAGTTGCGAGGCGTTCAGCCCGATTCTTCCAGGCGACTACCAACGCACCAGTTACCCGGTGGCCGTGTTCCGCTGGACCCTGCGCAACCCCAGCGATCAACCGTTGGATCTGTCGTTGCTGCTCAGTTGGCGCAACACCGTGGGTTGGTTCTTCAACACCGACCCCTCGGCAGAGGTGCACTTCCGCGACGACGGCAGCCCGGAGCACAACTACGCGCCGGCGATCGGCCAGGGCGAAGGACAACGCAACCGTTGGTTGGATCAAGAGGGTGTACGCGGCATCGTGCTGGAGGGCCAGCGCAGTGAGCCGATCGGCGAGGGCCAGGGTCAGTGGTGTCTGGCGGTGCCGGATGCTCTGGAGGGCGTTGAGGTGCTGCGCTGCAGCCGCTGGGACCCCACGGGCGATGGCCAGGAGCTCTGGCAATCGTTCGCTGCGGAGGGCCGCATTCCCAACAGCAACAACGATCGCTCCAGCCGTGCGGGCGAGCAGGCCAGTGCAGCGATCGCCTTGAAGTTCACCCTGGCCCCCGGGGAATCCCGAGAGATCCCGATTGCGATCAGCTGGGATCTGCCGGTCACCGCCTTCGCGACCGGTGTGCGTGATCTGCGCCGCTACACCGATTTCTTCGGAGCCGATGGTTGCAATGCTGCGGCGTTGGCAGCGGAAGCGCTGCGCGACTGGCGCCAGTGGCGTGATCAGATCGATGCCTGGCAGGCCCCGGTGCTGGCGCGTCAGGAGCTGCCGGAAGCCTTGCGTATGGCTCTGTTTAATGAGCTCTACGACCTGGCCAGTGGCGGAAGCCTCTGGACTGCGGCATCGGGCAAGGATCCCCACGGCCGCTTCGGCGTGCTCGAGTGCCTCGACTACGCCTGGTATGAAAGTTTGGATGTGCGGCTCTATGGCTCCTTTGCCCTGCTGCAGCTCTGGCCGGAGCTCGACAAGGCCGTGCTGCGCAGTTTCGCCAGAGCGATCCCGGCGGCGGATGCCACCCAGCGGCCGATCGGTTGGTATTTCACCCAGGGGCGTGGCCGCGTGGAAGCCGATCGCAAGGTGAAGGGGGCCACGCCGCACGACCTGGGGGCTCCCAATGAAGTGCCCTTTGATGCCACCAATTACACGGCGTACCAGGATTGCAATCTCTGGAAAGACCTCGCCAGTGACTTTGTGCTGCAGGTGTGGCGCACCTTCAAGCTGGCACCCACCGGCGAAGACCTCAAATTCCTGGCCGATTGCTGGCCTGCGGCGGTGCAGGCCTTGCACTATCTGAAGCGTTTTGATGTCAACAACGACGGCTTGCCCGACAACGGAGGTGCTCCTGATCAGACCTTCGACGACTGGCCGCTGAAGGGGGTGAGTGCCTACTGCGGCGCGTTGTGGATCGCTGCGCTGGAAGCCGCTCTGGCCATGGCCCAAAGGCTGCAGCAGGAGCTGGGGCTGGACACGGGCAGCGATCAGCACACCTTCAGCGCCTGGCTTGAGCAGTCGCGCAGCAACTTCGATCGTTTGCTCTGGAATGGCGAGTACTACGACATCGACGCCGAAAGCGGTACGCCCGTGGTGATGGCCGATCAGCTCTGTGGTGATTTCTATGCGCGCCTGCTGGGGCTGGAGCCGGTGGTGAGTGAGGCCAACAGCCGCAGCACGCTCAAGGCCGTGAAAGAGAGCTGCTTTGAGAAGTTCCAGGGCGGCAGCCTCGGGGTGGCCAATGGCCTGCGCCGCGATGGCACACCCCTGGATCCCAATGGCACCCACCCCTTGGAGGTGTGGACGGGCATCAACTTCGGTATTGCCAGCTACTACCGACTGATGGGCGAAGGCCAAACCGCCGAAGCGATCTGCTCAGCGGTGGTGGATCAGGTGTACAGCGGTGGTCTGCAGTTCCGCACGCCGGAGGCGATCACGGCGGTGAACACCTTCCGCGCTTGCCACTACCTGCGGGCGATGGCGATCTGGGGACTGTGGGCGACGCACACCGACTGGCAACGGATTCCGGGGGCGGAGCGGGGTTAGTCAGTTCAACGACACCTGCAAGGGGCGATCGAGCTTCAGGGTTTCGTGATCGTTCTGGTTGGTGTCGCTCAGCTCCAGATTGAAAAAAGACGCGGAGTCGGCATCAAATAAGGGTCCGGCATGCCACGTGCCCAGATGCAACTTGATGCCTTCGCCGGCGTCGATGCGCAGCAGCCAGGCCGCTGAGGCATCGAGCACAGGTCCCTCAGTGTCTGGTGGAGCCAGCAGCAGCCAGAACGGGCGTGCTTCAGCCGAACTCAGGCATTGGGTGGCGTTCATGTGGCGGGTCATCGCCGTAATCCGCAGGGGTCTGCGGGGGATGCGCATCACGTAGTAACGCAGTGTCCCGGGCCCGAAGCTGAGCTGTGCGTCCTGCTCCCCGGGCAGGGTCATGTCGTCCACCTCGCGCAGGGCCGTGCCGCAGGCGGGCAGGCGTGGGTCCAGCAGGGATCCCGCTTTCAGGGGCTGATGCTCGATCATGGGAGCACTGTTCGCGCTTGATTCATGCTCGCGTTGCGTCGTCTGCTCTGCACACTGCTGGTTGCCGTAACGCTCTTGCTGCTCACGCCCACGGCGGTGAATGCCCAGGTGCACGAACACCAGGATGAGAACGGGGCACCGATGCTGCGCAGCCTCGAAAGCCTGCGTGATCTTGATTATCAGAGTTGGCAGGCGGTGGCTTATCGCACCGGCCAGCCCGGCAACCCCGTGGTGCTGCGCATCGTGGGTTACCCCGGCAAACTGCGCCTCGAGCATCCCTCCCCCCTGCTCGTGCAGGCCGGCGTGAAGGAGTGGCAGCTCGACGACATCACCCTCGACAATCCTGCGCTGGCCACTGACGGACGGGAGGCTGCGGCGGAATTTGCGCTCGACCCCCTGCTCAACGACCTCAGCAACAACCGCCCACTCCGGCTGTTCCTTCCCGGTGTGTTCAACGAAATGCCCGTTCCCCCCTATGTGGTGGGCGAGTGGCGTGAGGTGCAGACGGAGCCTCTTGGGTCATGAGGGCGGTCGCTGATCCGGATCAGCGCTGGATTCCCTGGATGCGCCGGGCCTTGGCGCTGGCGGCCTTGGCCGACGGCCACACCAGCCCCAATCCTCTGGTGGGCGCCGTGGTGCTCGATTCCTCCGGCGTGTTGGTGGGGGAGGGGTTTCATGCTCGGGCTGGTCAACCCCATGCCGAAGTGGGGGCTTTGGCCCAGGCCGGTGCCGCCGCCCGCGGCGGCACGATCATCGTCACCCTGGAACCCTGCTGCCATCACGGCCGTACACCGCCCTGCGCCGACGCCGTGATCAAGGCAGGGATCGCTCGCGTGGTGGTGGCACTCACCGATCCCGACCCTCGCGTTGCCGGCGGCGGTTTGCAACGGCTGCGCGATGCCGGAGTGGAGGTGATCTCCGGAGTGCTTGAGGCTGAAGCGGCCCACCAGAACCTCGCCTTTGTGTACCGCGTGCGCACCGGTCGGCCCTGGGGAGTGCTCAAGTGGGCGATGAGCCTCGATGGCCGCACGGCCTTGTCCAATGGCGCCAGTCAGTGGATCAGCGGTCCCAGCGCCCGCAGCTGGGTGCACCGTTTGCGGGCCCAGTGTGATGCGGTGATTGTGGGGGGCGGCACCGTGCGCGCTGACGACCCTCTGCTCACCAGCCGGGGCTTGCGCAGCCCCGAACCGCTGCGGGTGGTGCTGAGCCGCAGCCTGGACTTGCCTGATCAGGCCCAGCTTTGGGATCAATCCGTTGCTCCCACCCTTGTGGTGCACGGCCTGGACGCGCCGGCGGGCGCAAGGAGCCGCTTGGACGCTGTCGGTGTGCAGCGGCAGGAGCTGCAGGCCTGCGAGCCCGAGGCGCTGATGGCCGTGTTGGCCCAACGGGGCTGCAATCGGGTGCTCTGGGAGTGCGGCCCGGGGCTGGCCGCTGCCGCCATCCAGCAGGGTTGTGTGCAGGACATCGCGGCGGTGATTGCACCCAAGCTGCTGGGCGGTGAGCCGGCGCGCACCCCTCTGGGGACTCTGGGCTTCCAGGCCATGAACGAGGTTCTGGAGCTGCAGGGCCTGCAGCAGCAGCGCCTTGCCGACGATCTGTTGCTGCAGGCGACCCTCAGTCCCCTTTCAGATCCGTGCTGAAGCGACCGATCAGCACGCCCATCACCACCGCCAGATAGAGGGGGCCGATGATGCTTGTGGCGATGCTCAACATTCGGGCCAGTGGCAGAACGGGATTGATGTCCCCGTAGCCCACGGTGGTGAGACACACAAAGGCGTAGTAGTTGATCTCCGCAAACGAGCTGCTCACCATCAGCACGCTGTCGGAGCTGAGTTCCATCATCGAGGCCATGGTCAGCGGCCTGAAGCTGCCGTGCTGAATCGTTTCCACAGCCCCCATCACCAGACCGGCGGTGAGGCCCAGGTGCAGATATCCCGCAGCGGCCCCCATCAGCACCCGTTCATTCACCTTGGTTTCGCTGGCCAGGGCCCGCACCAGCCGGATCACACTCCAGCCCACCAGCAGGCACCAGCTGGTGACCAGGGGGATGCCGCTGCTCTCCAGCTTCACCGGTGTGATCAGCCAGATCCACTGCGACACCACCGCGAACAGCCCCAGAGCTTGATACAGCCGGTCGCTCCAGGGGTGGGCGTTGCCGCTGCTGCCCAGCACCCGCGTGAACCAGAGAGCGATCAGGGAGTAGCAGGGAGCGCCGAGCCAGTTCAGGGGCGGAAAGGCGAAGCTGATCAGCACCAGCAGGGTGAGAGCCAGCAGTACCCGGTAATCCCGCTGGCCGGGGCCATTGCGTTGCTGCAGCAGAAAAGACGGAAAGCTCGGCACGGTCGGCGTTGGTCTTCTCGAAGTCTCACCACAGCGCGCCTGTTTGTCTTCAACGTCGATCGGGATTGTGTTGTTCCAGGCGGGTTTCGATTTCGCGGTCACCGGCGTAACGCCCGATCAGCACCCCCATCACCACCGCCAGGTAGAGCGGTCCGGCAATGCCTGTGGTGACGGCGAGCATCCTGGCTAGGGGAAGCTCGGGGTTGATGTCTCCAAAGCCAACGGTGGTGAGGCAGATGAAGGCGAAGTAATTGATCTGAGCAAACACCGGCGCTGACACAAGCACCGTGTTGTTCTGGCCTGCGGCGTTGGTGATCGGGATGTCGAGGGGTTCGAAGCTGCCTGGCTGAATGGTTTCCACTGCGCTCATCACCAGTCCTGCTGTGAGCCCGAGCAGCAGGTAGCCCGCAGCAGCCCCCATCAGCATGGCGGCGGTGACCCGCCGTTCGCTGGCCAGGCGTTCCACCAGGCGGATCACACTCCACCCCACCAGGACTCCCCAGCTCAACACCAGCGGCACGCCGCTGGTTTCCCAGCGCACCGGGGTGAGCAGCCACAGCAGCAAAGCCGACAGCGCCACGAGCCCCAGCCCTTGGTACAGGCGGTCCTGCAGGGTGAGTACTGACTTGCGGATCATCACCAACTGCGTGAGCAGCAGGGCGATGAGGGCATAGCCCAGGCTTCCCAGCCAGGTGACCCTGGGAAAGGCAAAGCTGGTCAGCACCAGCAGGCAGAGGCCCAGCAGCAGTTCATAAATCCGTTCCCTCCGTCGCTTGCGCCGCCACTCCGATCGCATCGTGTTTGGGGTTGCTCAGGCCGAGGATGGCTCGGATCGCTCGCGCAGGCGAGCCTCTGTCGCTCATCCCTCGTTCGGTTCTCCACCCAATTGATTTGGCCGAGAACGAAATGACAGCTTTAGTTTGGGTGCATCATCGGGACCCGCAACATGCCGATCCGCGAGGACGACAACCGCCCCAACCGCCGCTTTGGAATCATCAACCTGGTGTTGATCGGCTTCGGGGTGCTTCTGCTGATCAGCAGTTTCCTGCCCAACCAGGGCATGCAGCAGGTGCCTCGGGTTCCTTACTCACTGTTTATCGATCAAGTGAATGATGGCGCCGTGAAGCGCGCTTACATCACGCAGGACCAGATCCGCTACGAGCTGGCCGAAGCCGAAGAAGGTGCACCGTCTGTATTGGCGACGACGCCGATCTTCGACATGGATCTTCCTCAGCGCCTGGAGAGCAAGGGCGTGGAATTCGCAGCGGCACCGCCTAAGAAACCCAACATCTTCACCACGATCCTCAGTTGGGTGGTGCCGCCGCTGATCTTCATCTTGGTGCTGCAGTTCTTTGCCCGCCGTTCCATGGGCGCTGGCGGGGCCCAGGGAGCACTCAATTTCACCAAGAGCAAGGCCAAGGTGTACGTGCCCGATGAGCAATCCCGGGTCACCTTTGCCGACGTGGCGGGTGTGGACGAGGCCAAAGACGAACTCACCGAAATCGTCGACTTCCTCAAGACCCCTGAGCGCTATGCGGAGATCGGGGCTCGGATTCCCAAGGGTGTGCTGTTGGTTGGTCCTCCTGGAACAGGCAAAACTCTGCTTTCGAAGGCCGTCGCCGGCGAAGCCGGTGTGCCGTTTTTCATCATCAGCGGTTCAGAATTCGTTGAGCTCTTCGTGGGCGCTGGCGCTGCCAGGGTGCGCGATCTGTTTGAGCAGGCCAAAAAGAACGCACCCTGCATCATTTTCATCGATGAACTCGACGCGATCGGTAAAAGCCGTTCGGGCTCGATGGGTGTTGTCGGCGGCAACGACGAGCGCGAGCAGACCCTTAATCAGCTGCTCACTGAAATGGATGGCTTTGCCTCCAAGGACAAGCCCGTGATTGTGCTGGCGGCCACCAACCAGCCCGAGGTTCTTGATGCGGCCTTGTTGCGTCCCGGACGGTTTGATCGTCAGGTGCTCGTGGACCGTCCGGATCTGTCCGGTCGTAAGACGATCCTCGAGATCTACGCCAAAAAGGTGAAGCTGGCTGAGGGTGTGGATCTCGACCGCATCGCTCAGGCCACCAGTGGATTTGCCGGTGCCGACCTGGCCAATCTGGTGAATGAAGCGGCTCTGCTCGCTGCTCGCAACAAGCAGACCTCAGTGCAGCAAGGGGACCTCAACGAGGCGATCGAGCGTGTTGTCGCCGGTCTTGAGAAGAAGAGCCGGGTGATGCAGGACGACGAGAAGAAGGTCGTGGCCTACCACGAAGTTGGCCACGCGATCGTGGGTCACCTGATGCCCGGGGGCAGCAAGGTGGCGAAGATCTCCATCGTTCCCCGCGGCATGAGTGCCTTGGGGTACACGCTGCAACTTCCCACCGAAGAGCGCTTCCTCAATTCTCGCGAAGACCTGGAAGGACAAATCGCCACCCTCCTGGGCGGACGATCTGCTGAGGAGATTGTGTTCGGCAAAATCACCACCGGAGCGGCCAACGATCTCCAGCGGGCCACGGACATCGCCGAGCAGATGGTGGGCACTTACGGCATGAGTGACACCCTTGGGCCTCTGGCCTACGACAAACAGGGTGGTGGGCGTTTCCTTGGTGGTGGCAACAACCCGCGCCGCACGGTGAGTGATGCCACGGCCCAGGCGATCGATCGCGAAGTGCGCGCCCTGGTGGACAACGCCCATGACCAGGCTCTGGCGATCCTTCGTCAGAACATGGCGCTTCTGGAAACCATCGCCCAGAAGATCCTCGAGAAAGAAGTGATCGAAGGCGATGACCTCAAGGAGATGCTGGCGGCCAGCGTGATGCCTGAGGCCATTGCGGCCTGAGGCTTGACGGATCCACCACTTGTCCCTGATAACAGCTGTTTGAAGTCCAGCCATGGCGTCTGCCTCCACCAGTGTCGCCGCAGCTCTTACCGCGTTGGGCGGCTGCGACTTCCTTTCTTCGGCCGATGTTTCTGCCGAGCAGACTGCGGCTTTGCTCCAGTTGGCCGTTCAGCTCAAAAACGGCGACCGCCGCATTGATCTGGGCAATCGGGTGCTTGGGTTGATCTTCACCAAAGCGTCAACACGCACCCGGGTGAGCTTTCAGGTGGCGATGGCTCGCCTTGGTGGTCAAACCGTTGACCTCAATCCCCAGGTCACCCAGCTCGGTCGTGGTGAGCCTCTGGAAGACACCGCACGTGTGCTCAGCCGCTTTTGCGATGTGCTGGCGATCCGCACTTTCGCCCAGCAGGAGTTGGCGGATTACGCCCACTGGGCTTCGATTCCGGTGATCAATGCCCTTACCGATCTCGAGCACCCCTGCCAGGCCCTCGCTGATTTCCTCACGATGCAGGAGGCGTTCGGCGATCTTCAGGGTCAGACGCTGGCTTATGTGGGTGACGGCAACAACGTGGCCCACTCACTGATGCTGTGTGGAGCCCTGCTCGGCGTGAATGTGCGCATTGGTTGCCCGCAGGGATTTGAGCCACTCCCTGGGGTCGTGGACCAGGCGCGTGCGTTGTCTGTTGGCGGTGCGCAGATCAGTGTGATCACTGATCCGGTGGAGGCCGTGCGCGGTGCGCAGGCGCTCTACACCGATGTGTGGGCGTCCATGGGCCAGGAGCAGGAACAGGCCGAGCGTGAGCAGGCCTTCCAAGGTTTCTGCCTCAACGAGGATCTGTTGGCAGAGGCTGATCCCCGCGCCATCGTGTTGCACTGCCTGCCGGCACACCGCGGCGAAGAGATCAGTGCCGGTGTGATGGAGGGCCCCTCAAGCCGGATTTTCGATCAGGCCGAAAATCGTTTGCATGCCCAGCAGGCGTTGTTGGCGGCCGTTCTGGGCGGACTCTGAAGGCGTGGGCGCCTCACCCGATCCGATCGTTTTGCCCGGTGGTTCCACCACCGTGGTGTTGATTCATGGCTACACCGGATCACCTGCTGAGATGGGTCTGCTGGCCGACTCTTTGCAGCGCGAGGGCTATGGGGTGGAGTGCCCCTTGCTCGCTGGGCATGGCACCTGCCTCGAGGATCTGATGCCGGTGGATCCCGTGCAATGGCTCAATCAGCTCGACGCCGTGGTCGATCGCTTGCAGCAGCAAGGTCAGAGCGTGGTGGTGGGTGGTTTGTCGTTGGGGGCGATCCTGGCGTTGCAAGTGGCGCGGCGGCGACCGTCCATCCAAGGGGTGATCACCTGTTCACCTCCGATCATCAGCGCTGATCCCCGTGCTCTGATCGCACCGTTGCTGGCCAAGGTTCTGGCTTCGGTTCCGCGGCCCCCTGATGACTTCGTTGATCCCACCACCGCTGAGCGCATCTGGACCTACAACCGCTGGCCATCTCGCTGCAGCGTGAAGGTTCTGGAGCTGATTGCCGACACGCGCCGCCATCTGGCGGAAGTGAGGCAACCCTTGCTGGTGATGGCCAGCCGCTTGGACCGGGTGATCACGGTGCGCGGTGTGAATCGTTTGTGTGAGCGGGTCAGCTCTCGTTCTGTGCAGCTGCAGTGGTTGGAGAACAGCGGTCACCTGATCACCACAGACGCTGAATGGCGCACCGTGGCCGCTGTGACTGCTGAGTTCATCAAGTGTCTTGGGGTTTGAGTTGTAAGTTCACTTACACTCTTGAGGGCATCCTCCATCGATAGTCATGACCCAGCGATGGGAATTTAATCAACGCTTTGTTTGCAGGCTTGACGACTACTAAGGTGGTTCTCTTGCTTCAGAATTCAGGGGTCAAGGCAAGGCGCCTTTCAGTGTTTTCTGTTCAGACAAAGGGGTTTTTCTGATTTAGCTTTGTCTTGATCAATGATAGACGTGGGATGGTCTCTTTAGCTACGCACTTGAGAAAAGAGATGTTCTTGCCGTGAGGCAGAGTTGGGTTCGTCAACACGAGGGTGAAATGTCTGAGATTATTATTTGTTCACTGTCGTTTAGATTTGCTTGCTCTATTTGTATGCCTGCAGAAATGTGTGAAGCCTGGGATGCTCCCAGGCTAATCATCACGGGAGCGGCCAAACCCCTTGATCATTTTCTGTCAAGAGAGGCGTTTGAATCTTAGATTCTTCTGAGTATCGAATTAGTGACTGACTGTCTCTGGGATTGGTTTTGAGTCAAGCAAACATCACCGTTGCGGGCAATGCCAATGCCCTGACCCTGTCCGATGCGGCCATCCAACGTGATGCCCTGGGCTGGGCCGAGGGGGCGACCTTGTAAATCGAAGACTCCAATGGTGCTGCTGAACGACGACAGCCATACCTTCTCTTCGCCCACTGCCGTACCCCAGCCAACGCCGTCGATTCCCATACCGGTAAAGCCAGTGATGGCAGGCGAAAGTGGGGATCCATCGGGCCTGAGTGCCGCCAGTCCTCCGCCGATGCCGCGGATCGCCCCTGCCTGGGATCCTGGCATCCAGTTTTGACCGCTCCACATGGTTCCATCAGCGGCGAAGCTGATCCGCCCGGCGCTGTAAACACCGCCACCACTGAATTTCAAAGAAAGGGCGAAATCCTCAGGACGCCACGAGAGATACGGCAGGTAGGTCACCTCACTCTGTCGCTCCTCTGGATTGGCCGTTACCGGGGCCGGGTAGGCCTTGTCGAATAGATCGAACAATGCCCCTGCTCCCTGCCAGGGGCGGCGGGCCAGGCTCTGGGCCACGCCCAGGGTGCTCCCCATGCCGCTGCGATCAAACGTCAGCAGTTGGCTCCAGGCATCCTGTCGACTCGGCAGACCGCAGAGGGCCAGCAGATTTCCGAGCGTTCCAAGGCGTGCCAAGGTTGTGGATTGGGGGCCATTGTTGGCGTCAATCACCGTTCGCCCCCAGGTGCCGCTGCTCGTGTCCACGAAGAGCTCAACGTTGTTGGTGCAATCGAGAGCGCCATGGGAGACCCTGAGAGGTCCTTGCCCTGCAGGAACTGGGCTGCCGTCACGCTCGAGGCGATGGTTCCCAGCTCGTTGAGTACGACCCGTTGCGCCGCCGCTTCCCCAGAAGCAGCAGCTGGCTGATCGGACCGGAATGGGCGAGCAGGTAAAGCTGCTGGTCGGCATCACTGGGGAGTCCCTACTTGAAGCGTCCCTGACCATCCTTGCGGGTGCTCCCCAGCGAGATTGCTTTTTGACGGCCGTTGGCGTCCATCAGGATCACCTCAGCGTTAGGGAGCGCCTTCCCTGCAGCCAGAACCCGCCCCCTGATCGGAACGGCTTGGTTCACTTCGGCCTGCGTTGCCACTGTGCTGAGCACGGTCGCTGCCACAGCGGTTGAGAGTCCCTTGACCAGGAGTTGCACGGGGAGCTTGGCTTCATTCATGCCCACAACTTGCCACCACCAGCCGACGATGGCCTGGTCAAGTCATCGTCAGTTTCAAAAGGTCTACTCAAGCCAGGGGTACGCCTGTGCCACCTTCGAGTAACACGGCGGTGCCGCTGACGGAGACCATCATCATTCCCCCTTCACCAAACACTTCGTAATCCAAATCAACGCCAACGATCGCGTTGGCTTGCATCAGCGTTGCTCGATTTTTCATCTCTTCGATCGCGTTATCACGAGCTGTCATTAAGGCGTCTTCGTAAGCTTTCGATCGCCCTCCGATCACATCCGTGATGCTTGCCAGGATGTCTCGGAAAATATTTGCCCCAATGATGGTTTCACCAGTAACGAGCCCCCGGTAGTGAAGGATCTTCCGCCCTTCAATGGTGGGGGTCGTGGTGATCAGCATGAGGGCAGTGCTCTTTTTGTCGTGTTAGCCATCCAACGGAGGATGTGGCGGTTGGCTTGAAGATGCTTCAAGCGCGCTGCCTGAATCGGCTTAAGGTTTGGAAACTCTCTGCGCTCGTGATGGACCAGCAGGAACGGGACAACTGGAAGCAAATCATGGAAGCGTTGGAGGCCTCTGGTGACACGGAGAGCGCTTTTTACCGACGGGCGAAAGCCATCAGTGAGGGAGAGCCTGATCCGATGGCGGAGATGGAGATGCCGTCATGAGCATTGATCCCCTCGAGCGCGGACTTGAGCAGTCGTTTGAAACGGAGAAATGGGGCCGCTTCATTCGGGAGTGTGACGACCTTGAAACCCTCCGCGAAACAGCCCTGTCGCTGCTTCAGCAGCTCGCCCAGCTCAAAGCGGCCAGTTCCTGGATGGCGTCGCGGGCGTCGGAATCAGAAAACGCCAAGCTCAAAATGCTGGCAGAGCTGATCCGTCAACGGACCGAGCCCGCCCCAGACCAAGAGGTGCCTTGATGATGCGGATGTTGCGTCTTGGTGGTGCGTCCGTGCTAGCAGCGCTGGCCCTCGGGGCACCAGCTCCAGCTGAAACCTGGCAGCCTCAGACGGAATCGCCGATGTGGGCGAAAACGCGCGAACAGCTCACGCAGTCCGGCGACCTGCCGGCACGCCCCTGGCTGTTCATGGAGGGATTGCACACCCCTGCGCTGCGCGCTGCGGAGTACCTCGCTGATCCCACGCGTACGCGCATGGGGGTTGCGTTTGATGGCGCGTTGTTGATCCAGAAAAAAGATGCCGACAACTGGACGGTTCGTTTGGTGCGGATGCGTGCGCTCTGCAACCAGCAACGCTTGCAGCGTTTGTCTGCTCAGGGGGCTTGGGTGGATTACTTGGGCCGGGATGGCACCGCGGCCAAGGTTCAGTGGATCTGTGCGTTGCGGCCGCCTGGTTGAGCCCTTGCGCGATTCGCTTCGCACCGGTACACATGTATTGACGAACATTTGCATTGCCGGTGCCCGCTGGATCCCCCGAGCCGCTCACGTCTGCTCAGCAGGAGTTGTACGAATGGCTTGCTGACTACATCGGCAGCCATCACCACAGCCCCTCGATCCGTCAGATGATGCAGGCCATGGGCCTGCGTTCGCCTGCGCCGGTCCAGAGCCGGCTGCGTCACCTTCAGCAGAAAGGGTGGATCACCTGGCAGGAAGGGCAGGCACGCACGCTGCAGCTGCTCGGAGGGGTGGCGTCAGGCATTCCCGTGCTGGGCGCAGTCGCTGCAGGCGGATTGGTGGAAACCTTTGATGACGTGCAGGAGCGTCTCGATCTGGCGCCTGTGCTGGAGACCCGCGGGTTGTTTGCTCTCACGGTGAACGGCGACTCGATGGTGGATGCTCACATCGCTGATGGTGATGTGGTGCTGATGGAGCCCGTCACCGAGCCCTCCCGTTTGCGTGAGGGAACGATCGTGAGTGCACTGGTGCCTGGCAGTGGAACCACCCTCAAGCATTTCCACCGCGATGGTGCTGTGGTGCGTCTGGAGGCGGCCAATCCTGCCTATGAGCCGATTGAGCTGCCTGCTGATCAGGTGCAGGTGCAAGGAAAGCTGGCTGCCGTTTGGCGGCAGGTGTAGTGCGCAACCCTTCGCCCTCGTGGCGTTGTAAGCTTCGACACGACGGACAGACGGCTAAGGCCTTCTTGCCGGATTGGGGCCATAGCTCAGCTGGTAGAGCACCTGCATGGCATGCAGGGGGTCAGGAGTTCGAGTCTCCTTGGCTCCATTCAGAAATTCAGTCACTGACTGGGGTGAAGCGATCCATGAGGGTCGCTTTTTGTTGTTGGCGCTTGAATCTTCATCAGTGTGCCCAAAAAAGTGCCCAAACATTTGCGGCATGTTGGAGGCTCGCCGCCTTGGTCGCTTGAACGGCTTGCTCGCTTTGGAGGGGGTGGGGCTCAATATCTCTGAGCGATCAGCCGCCGAGGCGTGCGAGCTTCATGGCCTGAGCAACGGCTGCAGTGACTGCTCCCATCTGGTTGGTCTTTGTTCCCTTCTCCATCACGCGATGCAGCACCTGCAGCAACTGGGCGGTGTACTCCTTACGATCGATATCGAAGTCCTGAACGATCTGCTGGTTGGCTTCATGGATATAGAAGTCTGCTGAACGTGGTTTCAGGCCCCATTCGGTTGCTGCAAGCTTATGGCACTCCGAGCGCGTGCCGCCACGGGAGAGAATCAAGCGAATTTGATTAACGCGATGGAGTTTTTCGGCCTTGGTAATGCGTGCCATATCTTCAGTCTATTTGGTGCTCAAGGCATAAAAACCACGCCTTTCGGCAGGGCAAATCTCTTTTTTGTTGCATGTTTAGATCACACCGTCACCGTTGAAGTCAATTTGGAAGATGTCTTCAAAACCGGTGTCAGTCATTTGATCAGCGGTCTTCCAGCCGGAACCTTTGGTGATCACACCAGAGGAGTTGACATCCCAGACGTAATACCTACCATCTTTTTTTGCCGTGCCTTCTAAGAGGACTTTGAAGCCAGAACCATTGTCGACAGCTTTGGCAGCATCCCAGGAGGGATTGGAAGCATCGGAATAGGTTTTGCCGCTGCGCTTTTTGAGATCAATAGGTGAGCCATCGTTA